>CAMYJP010000115.1 GCA_947258675.1 uncultured Desulfobulbaceae bacterium
AAGGTTCTACGATTTCAGTTAAAAATTCATCGGTTTGCTCTGCGGCACGCCCGGTAAATTGCTGATAATCATTGATACAAAGTGTCAATTCCTCCATGGTAAATGGAATTCTGTCATCTTCAGCCATTCTGTCCAACAGGTCATTTTCCTCTCCATGTTCTTTTACTCGTTTTCCTGCTGCAACCGAATGTTCCTTTATTACCTCGTGCACCTCTTGTCTGCTTTGCCCCTTTTCAACACATGCCATCAAAATTTTTTCAGTTGCCATAAATGGAAGCTCCTGCCTAAGATAACGATTAATTTGATTTGGAAACACAATCATATCGGCTGTAATATTCAAATATAGCTTAACTATTGCATCACTAAGTAAAAAAGCTTGAGGAAGATCCATGCGCCTTATTGCCGAGTCATCGAGTGTTCTCTCAAACCACTGGTTGGCAAAGGTTGCAGCACTGTTACTGCTCAACCCCATCAATTTGCGCGCTAAACCGGTCATTCTTTCAGACCGCATCGGATTCCTTTTGTAAGCCATGGCGGAGCTGCCTACTTGCTTCTTAGCAAAAGGCTCTTCCTGAACTTTCAAGTTTGACATAAGCCTGAGGTCTACTGCGAATTTGTGTGCAGAAGCGCCAAATCCGGAAAGAGTTTCTATGGTTTTCATATCAAGCTTCCTGGGGTAGGTTTGCCCGGTCACAGGATAAACATCTTTGAAACCTAATTTAGAGGCTACCAAAGAATCAAGCTGTCTTACCTTATCATGGTCCCACCCAAACAACTCAATAAAAGTGGCCTGGGTGCCAACAGTTCCTTTTGCTCCCCGTGCTTTAATCTGCCTCTCAAGAAATTCAAAATACTCAAGATCCATCAAAAGATCCTGAATGTACAGCGTGTGCCTTTTCCCAACCGTAGTTGGCTGTGCAGGCTGGTAATGTGTATATCCTAAAGTTGCTAAATCTTTATACTTTTTGCAAAATATGGCAAGATTGTCAATAATGTTAATTATGCCTTTTTTAATAAGATTAAGACCTTTCTTTTGAATAATTAAATCAGTATTACAAACTACGAACTGTGAAGTAGCCCCAAGATGGATAATAGGCTCAGCCAGGGGACATTGTTTACCATATGCAAACACATGAGCCATAACATCATGTCTGATTTCTTTTTCTTTTTGGGAAGCAAGATCAAAATCAATATCAGTTACATGTGCTTTAAGCTGATCGATCATTTCACTGGTAACAATTTTATCAAGCCCAAGCTCATGCTGAGCTTCAGCAAGAGCAATCCAACAGCGTCTCCAGGTTTCAAATTTTGTTCGCTCTGAAAAGAGCTGCTGCATTTCAAGGCTTGTATATCGGCTGACCAGTGGTTCCTGGTAAACATCACGGTTCATAATCACTCCTTATTGCAAAATAAAATTGCCACCAACAATATAAAATGGTTTATGCGATACAAATAGAACTAACAGTTAGTACCATTTATATTTATGTTTGATTTGTTAGATTGTACGAATTAGCAAGCCTAATTTAATAATTGTAGATACGACCCAAAGGATACATTGATTTATTGGAGGAAAAAAAACAAAGTTATACTATGTCGCATAATGTTTATTATGTATACTTTTGCAAATGTGTTGCCATCTTATGAGTGTGGTTCATGCACATCAACCAGATTAAGTTCCCAATTTGCACTCCCCTTAAAGTGATTTTGCCGTAAATTAAACGCAAAATCAAAAAACCGACCATTGCATTTCTCATATAAATGGCCAAAATTAAATCCAATACCATGTCTCATGCTGCCGTTTTCAGACAAAGAGAACTTAAGATGTTTTTCACCAACAACTTTAGGGTTTGATAATTTTATTTTCCTACAGACAAAAATCGGTTCAGGGTTGCCAATTCCAAATGGGGATAACCTTGAAAAATACTCCAGGAATTTCTCATTATAAAGTTCATCGACTGATGTAAACAAATCGACTGAAATTTTTGGGACAAAATCATTATTGATTGACATTTCAGAAATAACCTTTTCAAACCGTTTCTGAAATGCGATTATATTACTCTCCTTAATTGACATACCGACAGCTCCAGCATGTCCACCAAATTTATCAAGCAGAGCGTCGCACTCTTTAAGGGCCTCATATATGTTAATTCCTGGAATTGACCTTCCGGAACCTTTTATTTCTCCACGATAAGAACTAAGTATAATAGTAGGTCTGAGAAATAAATCGGAAATTTGGGCAGCAACAATTCCGATAACACCGATATGCCAGTTATTACCAAATATTACCAGAGAATTTCGTTCGTCATTCTCCAAATTTTCTCTCACAATCTCGGCAACCTCTTCAAAAAGAGCATATTGATAGTTTTTACGGTCTTCATTGGCATGTTCGAGTTCATCAGTCAAACTCCATGCAACGTCATCTCTTTCAGTGAGAAAAAGATCTACTGCCTTATCGGCCTTTCCCATTCTACCCAGGGCATTTATTCGCGGCCCGATCCGGTAAGCAATATCCTCCGTAGTAATTTTTTTACTTTTAATTCCGGATGCAGCCACTAACGATCGAATCCCAGGCCGGAATCTACTCTCCAGGACCTCCAGGCCAGTTCTAACAAATATACGGTTAATTCCTAAAAGAGGAACCATGTCAGAAATTGTGCCCAGAGCGACCAGGTCAAGGTTACATTTCAAATTAGGCATAGTATCAGATTGCCAAAACCCTTTTCTATAGAGATGGCTCCTGATGCCCATGGTAAAATAAAAAGCAACCCCTACTCCGGCAAGCTGCTTAAAAGGGAACTCACACCCGGCCTGTAAAGGGTTTATAATAGCGTCTGCAGATGGAAGCTCTTCAGGAACTCTATGATGATCAGTAATAATAACGCTAAACCCCAACTGTTTCGCTATATTCACTTCTTCGAGGTTAGAAATTCCACAATCTACGGTGATCAGTACCCCCCTTCCCTGCTTATTTATACCTTGAATCGAAAGTTTTTTAAGCGCTTCGATATTAAGGCCATACCCCTCACTGATACGATCAGGTTGATAATAGGTGGGATTGCTTCCAAGGCTTTTAAAAAACAACGTCAGTATCGCAGTGCTTGTAATACCGTCAACATCATAATCACCATATATTGTTATGGGAATATTGTTCATCAGTGCTTCGCAAATTATAGCAACCGCTTTATCCATGCCCTTCATTTTAAAAGGAGAAGGCAACTGGCTTAACGATGGGATTAAGAAATCTTCGATCTGCTTTCTGTCTTTAATTCCACGTTGAGAAAGTATCCGAACAATTGACAAGGGTATATTCAATTCAGTAGCCATTAAACGACAGTGCTCTTCTGCATAATCAGGGAGTGCTGAGCTATCCCATATTTTATCGGATTTATGCATTACAATTTCCTAAGGGTTAGAACCCCGTCTATCCAAGGTATACTATATTTTAAAAATAACAGACTACTTCTCCGTTTGATTTTGATCTGAATTGCTGAGAATTTCAAAACCAATCAGTAGGTAATGAAAGCCAGAGAATAAGGTTAACAATGCGGTTACAATGACCAGATAAGTATTTAAATACCAGTAGTCAGCAACATATTCACGACCAAGAAAAAAACATACTGTCACCAACTGGAAAAAAGTCGTGGTTTTACTGTCTAATGTCGGCTCGATGACAAAGTGCCGATTATTAAGCATGAGAACTCCAATCCCACCAAGGATTATTACATCGCGACTTACTACAACGACGCTCAGCCACCCTGGAACCTGTTCGAGTATCGCCAAAGCTATATAGGAGGTTGTCAAAAGCAGCTTATCAGCCAGCGGATCAATATAGGCGCCCAAAAGGGTCTTCTGTTTTAGGACCCTGGCCAGAAAACCGTCAAGAGCGTCACTGACCCCGGCCACCACAAAAGTTGCCAGAGCAAGATTCGGCTTATTTTCTAATAAAAAAATCACAAGCAATGGAACAAGGAGCAGCCGGAAAACTGTTATTAAATTCGGAAAGTTCACTGTAACCTATTGATATTTTCATTTATGTGGGCTTTTATTTCATCGATTTGATCAGGTTGCACCCAGAGTATCTCCGGATCGCTGTTAAACCATGTATACTGTCTCTTAGCATAATGTCTCGTATCTCTTGCCAAAAGTGTAAGGGTTTTCTCCCAATCCCAACTTCCTTCCAGGTATTTTAGAATGTGTCGATAGCCAATTGACTGCATAGACTTAAGATTTCCGTGATATCCCATCTTGAGAAGAGCTTCAACTTCATCGACTAAGCCTTGTTGAACCATAACCTCGACTCGCTGATTTATTCTTTCATAAAGAACCTCTCTGTCACAGGTAAGTCCAAATTTCAGCACACTGCCGGATGTTTTCCTTTTGTTCTGCTCAACAATGTGTTCAGACCAAGGAGTTCCGGTGGAATGATAAATTTCAATCCCACGCAGAACCCTTTGTGTATCATGGGGGTGGAGCCGAGAAGCAGTTTGTGGATCTATTTCTTTTAGCTCTTCATAAAGTTTATTAACACCCTTTTCTTTTAACCTGCACTTAATTTTTTCTCTGATGGATGGATCAACTGGTGGTATTTCAAACAATCCCTGCAACAGTCCTTTTAGATAAAGTCCAGTTCCACCAACCAGCAAGGGAATACGACCTCTCTCCCTAGTTGATTCTATTGCTTTTTCAGCTTCAGTAACAAACCGGGCAACGGTATAATTATCATCAGGATCTGCTACATCAATCAAGTGATGTGGAACCGCTTCCTGTTCAACTCTGGTAGGCTTTGCTGTGCCAATATCCATGTAACGATATACCTGCATTGAGTCAACACTGATAATTTCACATGAATATTCTTTGGCAATTTCTATAGCGAGACTAGTCTTGCCTATGGCGGTAGGACCTACCACAACTATGGCTGAAAATTGCTTGTTGTTCATTTGGAAACGGTTAGCGTCAGACCGGAGCATTATTCAAAGGAAACATATTTTTTTAAACGATTGCTTTTAGCCTTGCCGATACCGGAAATGAGCTGGAGATCTGACGGTGATAAAAATCCCCCCTTTTTTTTCCTCAAAGCTATTATTCTTTTCACAATTTGAGGGCCGACGCCTGGAATTGTGCAAAGAACTTCTTTATTAGCACGATTAATTGGCACAGGTTGAAAAAAAAGTTGCGCCAACCTGGCAGGAACCGCTGTGCTTTCAGGAAAACGTCTATTTTCAAGATATAAGCCTGAAACCAGTTCACCTTCATTAATAATGGAATACTCAACCGGAGAAATCCAATTTCGCTCTGATTTCGGGGGAATCAATCCAAATGGATCGTAAAGCGCTGCAAAATCATCAGAGGCTGGAAAGATGCTGGATTTAGGCAAATTATACAGACCGCTCTCTATGTTATGACCGGAAAGCCATACATATTGGAAATGATCATCTGAAGCCAGAAAATCTGCGGCCTGCCGCTTCAGCGATGAAAAACTGCAATCTGATAAGCGGAATCCAAGCAGAAAAAGTCCCAAAACGAGTGGTACCAGAAGCCTCATATCCCGTATAGGCTCTGTTTTTTCAAAAACAAGCCGTTGGCTCTTTGCCTCAGGTTCGCCCTTGCTCATCTTTCATAAGTTTGAATGTGATACTGTCAACCAAAGCCTGCCAACTGGCCTCGATAATATCATCAGAAACACCAACCGTTCCCCATTCGGAGTCCTTATCACGAGACTGTATCAATACCCTAACTTTAGCACCGGTTCCATGTTCACCAGAAAGAACACGGACCTTATAATCCTGCAGCTCCATTTCTTTCAATTTAGGATAGAAACGACTTAACGCTTTCCGCAGGGCTTTATCAAGAGCATTAACAGGTCCGTCTCCCAACGCAGCTGTATGAACTTCATCGCCACCGGCATTTATCCTGATGGTTGCTTCAGCTTTAGGGGGCTCATCCATGCTCGTTTTCTGATCAATAACTCTAAAGCCCATTAATTCGAAATATCGCCTTTGCGTACCTAAAGCACGACGCATCAATAATTCAAAAGATGCTTCAGCTCCTTCAAACTGGAAACCTTTATCTTCAAGTTCCTTTAATTCTTTAACGATAGACCCTACGACCGGATCTTTGCTATCCAGATTCAAACCGATTTTCTGTGCCTTATGAAGCACATTACTTTTTCCAGACTGATCAGAAATCAGAATTCTTCTGACGTTGCCAACCTTTTCAGGCTCAATGTGTTCATAGGTCATGGGATTACGTTTCACAGCACTGACATGTATCCCACCTTTGTGGGCAAATGCAGACCGACCGACATAAGGCTGATATTTGTTGTGCGGCAAATTAGCGATCTCGTTGATAAATCGGGCGGCTTCATGGAGTCTGTTAAGTCTTTTTCCTGCTTCAAATTTAAAGTTCATCTTTAAAGCTAAGGCTGGAATAATTGATGTCAGGTTAGCATTACCGGCCCTCTCGCCAAAACCGTTCATGGTGCCCTGCACCTGAATTGCTCCATTATCAATTGCTGCCAAGGAGTTTGCTACTGCAGTTTCAGAATCATTATGGGCGTGAACCCCCAATGGGACAACTTGTCCCCCGTCCTTTATGTGTTTTTTCACTTTACGCATTATAGCTGGTATTTCATGTGAAAGTGTCCCACCATTTGTATCACATAAAATTAAGCAGTCAGCCCCACCGGCGATTGCACGATCTAGGGT
>CAMYJP010000116.1 GCA_947258675.1 uncultured Desulfobulbaceae bacterium
GGTTGTTTAACTTCTGGAGTCGGTTCTTTTGCCACACTTGCGTCAACGCGCGATGCGTCGGTTCCCGTCAGGGATGTATGCAATACCCAGCCTTTTTTTACAAGAATTGCACAGAGTGTTGTTTTCCCTGATCCTCCTTCGCCAGGGAGTAGAAGAGTATTATTATTTTTTTTTGTAACACCAGCATGCAATAACAGCCTGTTCTGTTGTGCCTTGCAGCTGTTAATGAATAGGATAAACAAGATAATTGGTGGGACTGAGGTTGTGGAAATTTCTTTATAAAAGTAGCGGTCATTAATGCTGATGTCCCAGTGGTTGCTGGTATTATGATTTGGTGTGACCCAAATCATAATACCAGGCTTTATTGCAGAGCCTTTTTGTTTCACAATACAATGCTTAAATAGGCTTTCAAAAGTCATTAGTAATTGGGTAGACTCGGATATATTTAAGGTGAATGAAAGACCGGGGATATAAAAATGTCTACTGGAATATCTTGTTGGACAGTAAAGTTTTTCACCGGGCATTGGAAGTGCTGGATAATCTTCTGTCTTAGCATAGATTTGTTTAATATTATCGACACCTATAAGGCCTTGTTGTTTAAAACCTGTGAGGGTACTAATCACATCATTGTAGGCTAGGTTGGGGGAGATGGAGTATTTAAGACTCAGTTCAGTGACAAGTTCGTCAACTGACTCTACTTGATCTAAAAGGCACCAGATTGTTGTTGCAGTTTGGTTGAGAATCCAAATTTTTCTAGTCCCTATCTTGAATAGGAGACCACCGCTAGAAAAAGATTGAAAATAGATTTGTTGGGATGGGTATAGATTATTTTCCATTAATGATCCTGTAGTGACATCAGGACTCTATGGAATTACATAGATCAAGTTTTATAACTTAATTTTGTGGAAGGAAAATATAATAAATTGACTTGAGAGCCAACTTTAACAGGGTCCTATTGTCCCATCTGGATAGGTGCAGTCATTTGAACCTCCCCCTCCGGAGCTACCACCAGCGTTAGCTTTTTCTACAAGTAGAGACATTATTACAGGCGTTGTGTAAGCGGCATAAATGCTTTTCTTGAGGAATTGTCTACGCTCTTTGTCTTGCACTTTATGTTCTTCTTGATCAATTTTGTTGATTTTCACCTGTGACCTCACTGATAAAACATCTCCTCCTTGAATTGAAGAATTCAACGGAGGAGATATAAATGATAAAATTTATGATAGTTTATTTCTATTTCTTCTTTTACGAAAACCAGCTAAACCTAGGATGCCTGATCCAAGAAGAAGCATTGAACCTGGTTCTGGAACTTTACCGTATACAACGTCGTTACCACATGTAGCAGAACCGAACAGGACACTCATGTTTGAACCGGGGTTGAAGTCTGCCAAGCTGGAAGTGTCAACAGTTATAGAGTATATGACTCTTGGGTCAAGGCTTGCGTCAAAGATAATGCCAGGTGTCCCTGCGTCAATAAGAGTTCCTTCTGCAATCAGTACGGAGATGGGACTATTAGTTGTTGTATTTGTGCCTTGTGGGCCAAATCCAACAGCATGTGGAATTGTAGTTGTGCCAAATATATCACTTGAGGTCAACCAGCCATCAACTGAATAAAGTCCGTTGTCGACACCGTATACGGTACCACCTGAATAATCATAACCATTTGAACGACTATTGGTTAATGATATTCCATATTCAAATACACCGTTACTGCCAATATCAATAGCGATATCTGCAAGTTCGAGGACCGGTCACCATTGAAGCGCTGGCAGCTGATTTAATGATATCACAAGCAGCCATAGGTGCTGCACTGGAGGATCTGCAGCGGCAAAAAAAAGTGGTTCACGGCGAGCTGATTGCCGATACAAAAGAACTGCAGTGGTGCGACCGCCATAATTTTACCCAACTGTATCGCATGGCGGTGGCCCGTCGTCGATCCGTGCAACACCCGGCAGACCGCCCAGCATTTAATCGATTTCTTTTGCAATGGCACCATTTATCAAAGTCCGGACAACCTCTCAAAGAACTTGTCCGACGCTATCGCGGATTTCGCTTTCCGCTTTATTTCTTCGAACGAGAAATTTTACGCAGTCGATATCATGATGAGTCTGTATCGGCATTTACGGACAACCTGGAACAGTTTGAAGAATTGATATCCGCTGGTGAAATCATTGTCCACCCGGGTCGGGCGAATGACACGGGAAATCGATATGTAGAATTCCGCATGAGAGGTGAAGGTTATTTGCTCACCGATCAAGAGGTGCTGATGGTCGCTGCCGGGGATTTAGGTGCATCGGCAAAAGCCGTTTTCGATTTTTTGAAAGAAAACGGGGCCAGCTATGGGCGGGATTTGCAATGGGCGACGGGCTTGAGCCCAACGGTGCTGAACCGGGCCCTTCAACAGCTAGCCGACAAGGGACTGGTCGGTTGCGAAAACTATCAGTCCTTTGCAGCGATATTCCAATCTCCGATGACATCAAGGGAAACAAATGCCGGACTGTTGTTACCGACCGACGGTATCCGGCACCCGGTACCGAGAACACGTCGCCGCCAAACCAAAAAATCCGACATCCGGAAGATGATTCAGGATCGCAGCCGGATAGTAGATGGACGCTGGTTTTTGACCACCTCGCTGGCCATAACGGGAAAACCGATGGATTATCAGAAACGCGCTGAGCTGCAGGCACGTTTGCTGCTTCACCGCTATGGTATTCTCGTTAAAGAATGGTATCGCAGAGAACACGGTTTGCTGCCCTGGTATCAAATTTTTCAAATCTTAAAACGCCTGGAATGGCAGGGAGAAATCCGCCGGGGCTACTTTGTTGCCGGGCTTTCCGGCTTGCAATTTGCCCTTCCTGAAGCACTGGAATTACTCGAAAAAATAATCTGTCGGCCTGCTTTTCCGAAAACCAAACCGATTTTGCTCAGCAGTTTGGACCCTGCCCTGCCCTACGGCGGCGGAATAGATTGGGGCGTCGTCGATTCCGGCGGCTTAGCGCAAAAAATTATACGATCGGCCTCCAATCATCTGGTGTTTGTGGACGGCAGGGTCATCCTGGTTTGCGAAGGCTATTTTCAAAGACTTTTGGTTTTAGATGATCTTCCCCGGCATACATGGGAGAAGCTGGCACGAATGATTCGTGGCTACCTGAAAATGCCCTATCCACTCAAACCGGGAAACCGCATCGAAATTCAACAAATCAACAACCATCCGGCAGCCGCAAGTCCACATGCGGGACCCTTGCTGAAAACAGGGTTTGAAAAAGACGGCGCCAAACTGGTGCTGTGGCCCTCGGCAATGTGAGGGCAGTGGAAGTGCAGCCTGTAGCTGTAAGAGGTTAAGGTGGAAATAAACTCAGGGACAAACCATTAAGAATCAAAGCCTTTTTCAAGACTACGCTCGGAAAAACTCGCCTCTGAAGGGTATCAAGCACGCTGATAATTTATTGCCGCTAATTACCCGATATGGCACCAAATATATCCCATCTACTCAGTGAATTGCCGGCCATGATTAACCGGAATGAGATTCACGAGGTGCCGGCCTAGCGGATTTCATCGGGACCATCTCAATGACCCCAATTATCCCCACAATCTGAACCATCCTAACCGTCCTGACCGTCCCGGCGATCCCAAAAAATAAATAAAGATTTTTCCATGAGTGCCGATAATGGAAGAAAAGCTTCGCCCTGCTTGTAATGTTATAACGTAGCGGCAGTGTCATCACAAATTACATTTGAATAAAAGGATTTCGCGATAATCCTTTGAACCAATATAGATATAACCTAGCAAATTAAGGGGAAAAATTATGACTTTCGCACTGGGTATCGCATTTATGATCATGCAGATTATGTCCATCGTTTTCTTTATCATCGTTCTGGTCAAGTTATTTAAAAACGAAGGTGCCCTAAAGGGCATATTGGGCTTCTTCTTCGGGATTTATGCCTTCATTTGGGGCTGGATCAAACACAAAGAGCTTGCTTTGACCAAGGTCATGGTGCTGTGGAGCGTCTTCACGGTAGCCTCGATCGTATTGGGACCTGTCATCGTGGCCAGCGGAACGATGGAACTTATGAATTATGCTGCGAAAGTTAGCGGCAATTCAGACCTTAAATTTGTGAAACAGGAATCATCAACCGGTACTCAGAAAATTAATTGGTCAAAAAAACTTAATGAAAGAAAAACAGCGGCGGATGTGAACAAGAAGAATCCGGCAAATCAGACGATAAACCAAGACGTGGACTGGAGTCAAAAAGCAATGGCACTGTGGCAGAATGGCAAATATAATAATCCCAATAAAGCCATCGAGTACTGGGGTCATGCCATCAGTCAAAAACAAAATACCGTTAAAGCTTACAATAATCGGGGACTTGCCTATTATGATTTAAAACAGTATCAGAAGGCCATCAAAGATTATGACCAGGCAATCAAACAGGATCCCGGCTATGTCGCAGCCTTCAACAATCGTGGTAATTCCTATTATGAATTGGCCGAATATCAGCGGGCGCTGACGGATTTCAATCAAAGTCTGCATCTGGAGCCGAACTACACAAAAGCTCATTTTAATCGGGGACTGGTTTACTATCAATTGAATCAAAGCGATCTGGCCTGCGACGATTTTCAAAAAGCCTGTGATCAGGGAGAATGTGACGGCATAAAATGGGCGAATAAAAACGAGGTGTGTCAAGAAACGGAATTGATGGGGCTTCGATAATAATTACATAACCCGCTGTTAGGAAAGGTGGAATGCTTCAAGCTACGGTCCCCCTGCCCTTGCCTGGCAAGGGCAGGGGGTCGTAATTGAAAAGTATGCTATGGATCGAATCTTGGTATACAGGTGACTCCCCACAAGGCCCAATCGTCATCAGGTCTTGAAACTGTTTTTAAGATGTCTGCTTCGATCCTGTTTCTTAGCTTTGGATCTAAGTTAAGCTGTTCTAATTTCTTATCCACAGTCACCCAGAAAATCCCTTGATGAAATGCTCTCATATTGCCAACCCTGGTTGTTAAAAATTTCTCCCCGATACTGCCTAAATGCTCTATAATCCTTTGCTTTGTTTTTCCATGGTCTTGATATTGCTCCACAAGAACAGCGTTAAGATAAGGAGTGTTACTGTTTAACCCGTTTTTCAGCCTTCGTCTTTGCCAGTCTACATGCATTAAAAAACCACGTATCGATCACTATTTTTTATTATTTCCGCATTCTTGGCCTGGGTCGCAAAATCCTTGAAGCCAAATCCCGGTACATCTCCCTCAAGGCCCAATGCCCGAAAGCTTACGTCGCACAAGGACATCTTGGCTCTGCCGACCAGCTGACTGAATTCAGGAGATTGGGTGAGGAGCACCCCCTTACCGGTGAAAAATATTTCGATCTCCTTACCTTTGGCATGGGCTGCATCGGTCAAATTAATAACGTAATCAAGATGCCTGTCTGAACTTACCAATACGCCTAATTTTTCGGCCATAACGATAACCCCAATAAATGATTGAATATTGTCGAGATTTAAGGTCGACGGGATACTTTGAAATAGTCAATTTTCTTTTTACCACCAGGAGATGATTTTTTCGTGAGAAAAAATATCATCCACGACGCGGGACCAGTCGATGTCACCTTTATATAGCTCCAATACTTTGGATTCGTCCCCGTTGGTAGTGGTTTTTACGATGTTTTCCACTGTTTTATCCGGCTCTGTACGAAAAATATGTAATATTTTCATTTGGTTAACCTCTTAAAAAGGAATAACGAGATCAGCCCGCCTGAGCATCTCCCCGATCTGTCCAGTAGTCGCATATTTGAAACCGTATTTTTCCACATTCGATTTATTGTTTGAAAACCGCTCGCCCTCCATTTCATCGAGAAACCCCATGTTATCCTGGTATTCCTCATTCATGTCGGCAATTTCATTATTCAGGACAAACATCTGCACTTCAGTGTTGTAAAGCAACATGCCAAGGCTGGAACGTAATCCCTCATACTGCTGCTCGGGTTCCTTGATAAGTACGGCCACTTTTCTCATTTTCTTTTTCTCTCCTTAGGATGCTATCCAAATATATTTGAAATTTGCTTCAACTTTGAATCAACGTTGATCATTGCTTCGACGCCTCGGTTCATGCGAGCGTTCAGAGTTCAGGAGGCATGATCCTCCCTGTGTTGAACACTGAACGCTCAAAACACCTATTGATTGCAATGCCCAATCGAAATTTTTTGACACATTTAGGCAAAATATCGGTATGTAAGGAGCTATCCATGGCGTGAGTTATTAAAAATCCAGTTTATTAATCCGACTATGGCTTATGTACGACATTGTGGCTATCGTTATATATGCCACGATGTATCAGTTAATGTCAATAAAAATTTAAATGAGATAGGCAAAAATATGAATTGCTCTTATCGGATTTGCCGCCGGATAGAGAACCAGACAGAACGATTTCATCATAGAAAACACTAAAGGAGGAGTAGGGTGATTAAGGCTTGCTATGGAAGGCAGGTAAACCGCCAGATAGTGTGAATGTACAGGGAATCGCAAAACGATTTAGTTGCGCGGTATACTGCCTTTCGATCAGCGAAAAATGACAGCATCATTTACCGAGCGGATCGAAAGGGAGATTGACGCCAGGTTTAGAATCTCCAGGTCAGACCGAAATCAATGCTGTCCTCTGT
>CAMYJP010000117.1 GCA_947258675.1 uncultured Desulfobulbaceae bacterium
TCAAAATTGAGACAAAATTTCTGATTGATAAAATATTTCATACCTACACCAAAACTGAACGAGGCGACATTTTCTGACGAAGGATTATCATAGTTTGGATGGCCTTCAGGATAGCGGTATTCATAATTGATCAACCCACCACCGGCAAAGAGGTACGTTTCATGGTTTACAATACCGCGATTGAGAACGGCATCTTTTCCGTAAAGGGGTTTGAAAAGCAAGTGAGAATGGAACATATAGCGTGGCTCTGTATGTTCAGAAGGTTGGGCTGCGAATTGTTCTTCGAGTTTTTGCAGCAACCCTTTTTCTGTCGTAAAATCCCATTCGGCCCTGAGCACTTCCCATCCGAAATGTTCGTTGAAATTGAAGGTGTATCCTACTCCCAAAGGATAATTGTGATAGAAATCCTCATTCGGGATATACCCGCTGGTGATTGCTAATTCATGGTTTCTGTGGAACACACGATTCTGAATAGCAAAGACTTTCTCTTGCTCATCCGTTTCCGCAGAAAAAACATTTCCGAAAGGAACGCAAATCATCAACAACAACAAACACAACACAAATAGATTTTTCATGGATCATAACTCCTTTAGAATCCAACAATATCGAAGATAAACGGATAGGACACCATCACAGCGGTTCCTTTGGGGCTCGGGAATTGCCACGATTTGATGGCTGACTGTATACAGGAATGGATCTGGTTGGAATTAACCGTGGAGGACTTGATCCTGACTTCCCCCACTGTGCCGGACATGAGAATCTTCCACTCGTAGATCATCTTGCCCATGATGGCCGGATTATCAATCAGAGCTGTCTCATAACAATAGGTGATCTCATCCAGGTGCTGGTCAATGACTCTTTTAACCGCTTCACGGCTCATACCACCTTTGATTTGCACTGATTTTACAAGATCCGCCGTTACCATTCCCATTACCTGCTTGTTACCGATTTCCCCCTTTTCAAGAGCGGCAATTCTGCCGGGTCCAGCAGCCCCTGAACTTCTAAGCACCTGATCCGAACCTCTGGTCACTACAATTCCGGATGTGGGCACCTCTATTTTCCCGGTTCCCAATTTGCCGACTACCCCGCCGACCTTTAAATTCATCTCCGTCCCATCAGGAACTGATACAGCATCTAGATTAGTGACTGAGGCGATTGCGGCCTGGGGCTGAAATCCAACATTGTCGGCGATCAAACCTAAAATGCCCGTTTGTTTGATATCCCTGTTGACCACATTCCCCTTACCAAACCCGCCACCAGTATCCGGGTGCCGGCTGGGCTTGCTGGTTGTCTCGACTACCTTTTTCTTGGCTGGGGGCTTGGTTGAGGCTACCTTGGCCTTTTTCGGGACCTTTTTGGTGCTCTTAGGGAGTATTTTTTTCGCCTCCACGGGTTTTGGTTTCGGCTTCGGCTTTGGTTGCGGTTTCGGCCTAGCCGATGCAGTTTTAACAGGTTTTTTAACTGCCGGTTTCGTCAGCTTCTCCAGTTCCGCCAGCTGTTTTTCGTCCAACTGTACGAATCTGGCTTCATCATGTTGGGCTATTTCAGGACCAAAAGATGGGATCAACCCAAGAAAGGCTATGAAAACGAAATGAAAAACGATTGAAGGCAGCAGATGCCTGTGGTGTTTTGATTTTGCTTTAATGGGTTCAGCAATATCCGGTGTAAATGATTTTGGAACCCTGCGTACAAGATATTCATAATACCCATCATCAATTACAACATCACCAACTGGAGGTACGATTTCTCTATAGATGCCTTTTCTTTTCCTGTGAGGTTTTAGCGATGTGGTCAGGGTATCGGTTGTCGTCAGTAATTGATTTTCTTTTCTGATTCCCCCTTTTCGAAGAGGATCAAAATAAAAAAAACACTTATTCTGGTCCTTAAATTCTGCAAGGCAAAAGCGGCCGTTATCGTCGGTAATGTAATAGCGCCCTTTGTTTTCAAGAAACACTGCATCGACAATCGTATCTCCACGAAATTTGAGCACCTCCAAAACCTTATCCGCCGCGCTGTCCATTGCGCGCCTGCCACCTGTCGAATAGCAAGGTGCAGTCATTCTGTCCCTGAGGGAGATCGCATCCTCGAGATCTTTATCATTCTCTCCGTCGTCATCCTCTGTCATACCGAAGAAGGGCCATAAAGAAGTGTTTTCCTGGTTCGTAGCAGGATCGATTTGGCTAGTACTCTTTTCTTTGATGTCTTCTTCAAGCCGGATAGTATTACCCTTCGTAATCCCGGTTTGCCTTCTCGATACAGCTCTTTGGACAAAAACATTTTTTGCTTCATCGATATCCTCAGGCACCGTACCATTTTTAAGAGCAGAAGAAGAAATATGATTGGAACAGGCTTTACCTCTATCTTCCGATTTATTTTCTGCGTCCGGTGCCAATTTCGGTGAAGATCTTCTTTCGATATTCTGAATGTCTCTATCAACACGCCGCCTAACTTGAGGTGCGACAATCCTATTGTCTGCCGGTTCCCTCATGTCAGAATTGTTCATGGTAGATGTCTTGGTTTGTTTATCCTTTAGGTCACCTGATTGTTTTCCATCATAACGCAGGATATGTTCTCCGGATTCCTGCTGTTTCAGTGCGATCTTTGCCCCGGTTTTTTCAAAAGTCCGCTTATATTTTAGGCCGGTCTGATAGTCGAGTCCTTTTTTAATGACTATTCTTTTCTGAGAAAAAAAGCCGTCGATGTGATGCGGGTCTGTTTTGAAAAGCTGAACAAGATTCTTCTTTACCTCTGCGACTGCCCATCCCTCGCAGATCTGTGCTTCGAAAACGAGATTATAGAGCATATTGTTATCGCAGGTAAATTCATTGAAAAATTCGACAAACTCATCTTCAGCATCGTTGTCCTTACAAGGTGAAGCCTTTTTTTCTACGCTTTCTTTTTCTATTTTTGCCTGATTATCTCTTTTCAATTCAGCACCCCTTTCAGGGATGGCCAAAGAATTGTTGTTCAGTTCGGTGGTAATTTTCAGGGTAAAAGGACCGACATTGATGTGATCAAGAGGGTGTACTTTGACAATCTTTTCTGGCCTTCCATTAACAAGGACACCCTTATTCCCGGTTTGGTCGCATATGATGATCTGGCCTTCCCTGAAATACACATAGGCATGGATACCACTGATTTTTGCCGAGGGTAAAACAAGGTCTGCTTCATTGCTGCTGCCTATTAGCACGCGTATTTTGCTAAAACAGGCTTGCCTGATGAAAGTAGCGCCCTGGAACACCAGAATATGTGCTTTAGGAATAGTGTTCAGAATATTGAATCCTTCCTCTGATTGATCAACTGAATTATGATCGTAAAACTGGTTTTGCTCGCTCATCCCTTCCCTTTCTTTAATCTTAATAGAAGCACCATGCTGGTCTGCTTAGTCTGGTTATGATTATCGAAAATTCCCTACGGCAGGATCTACAGTCACAGAGTTATCCTCAATTTGATTTTAATCGCTGAGGTGCGTTATTTTTAATTCCGAAGCCTGCATGGCAACATCGAGCCCTTCAAAATTGTAACCCTCAAGGATTTCAGCCCGGTAGTTCTCCCTTAATTGCAACATGCTTTTAATCTCGCTTTGTTTTCGGTGAAGAAGATACACCGCCCCGGACTTAATGCTCTGGCCAAGGATGTATGAATTGCCGAAATCAATTCTTTGCTGCAGATTTTCCTCTTGCGAAGTTTGTTCTATGCTTTCTTCCGCCAGGACAAAATGCGGTCTGTACCCGAAGGCTATAAAGGCAAAACTGAGAATTAAAGGGATTATTGCTAAGCGGGTACGAATCATGGCTTATCTCCTTGAAGCATTTGTAATTGCTACTGTTTAAACACTGCAAATTGGAAATTTGGGTAGCCCGCCAAACCGGCGGTCTTGGTTATATTGTTGATGATTTTGAACGAATGGTTTTTATCGCATAGGAATAGGATGTGTTTTTTGCTTATATCATTATCCATTCCTGATGTTTCCTCTTCCAGCAGCGTTGTTTCACGTGTCTGCATCAACCGCTTGTATAAAAGAGAGGTCTTTGGTTTTTTTGGATCAAAGCCGATGATCCTTCCATTTTCAATCTCTGACAGGACCTCGTCCCCAAGCTTGAGTGCGTTTTTAGAAAGCACCAACTTGACAGAATCAGTATAACCACCCTTTGCTGTTGAAATAGGTAGATCCAGCTCCTGATCCAGCGCCATATGC
Organism: uncultured Desulfobulbaceae bacterium; assembly: GCA_947258675.1. The sequence goes on from CAMYJP010000117.1 coordinate 4,199, forward strand.
TCAGGCTTGTCGGAAAATGAGAACAACAAAAAAATTAAGATGATGGTAAACATATCCATCATAGAGGTGATCAAAATCCTTGGCTGAGCAGCGCTGGTGCGCCGGTGTTTTAATTTTCTTAGTGCCATATATCGATTGCCGTTCCCGCCAAAAAGGGGATTTAGTGTTTCTGGTTTTTACCCAAAAGCCCCAAAACATATTTCATTTAAGCTAATGACTTAAAATCGCTTGAACATTCCGATCACGGAGTAAACACTAGAGCCGTTTTCTATCCAACAGACCCTGATAAAACCACGTTTGGAAACAGGAGTTCATCTTCAACCCTCCGGGCTACATCCATAGTTTGAATAATCGTGTCGTAACTCACGCTGTCTTCAGGGATCAGAATGAGCGTATCACTGGCCGGGTAAAGCTTTTTCATCTCTTTGAGATAGACACCCAATGCTTGCAAAGGATTTTTTTGATCATCTTTCATCGTTAGGCTTGCATCCCAGCGAACAAGGTCTTCCCGCGATAATTCAGAACAGAGTGCTGACAGCTTCATCATTTCACTTTTAAGTTCCACAACCACGGTAAGCTTGAATTCCTTTTCCTTTTGCACACCATTTTCTTCCTCTGCCAGAACAGGAATAGAGGTATTGATGGCCTTAATATGGAAAAAACTTGCCGACATCAACAGAAACGGAATAAGCACCAGAAACATGTTCATGATCGGCACCATGTTCAAATCGGTATCTTCCTCTTGGGACCTTCTGATTCTCCTGAAATTTAGCATTCCAGACTCCCATCACGTTTAAGGGTTGAAAGAGCATTTGCCAGGGCAAGTGCTTTTTCTTCAAATTGATCAATGAGGAAATCCCCCCTATTGTTGAGTATGTAGTATCCAACCAGACAGGGAATCGCCACTACAAGCCCGGCAGCTGTGGTCAGCATGGCCATAGATATTCCCTGAGCAAGTACCTGCTGTTTCATTGCTTCCGATGCGTTGGCAACACCCTTAAAGGCCGTAATTAACCCCATGATGGTTCCGAGCAGGCCCAACAGGGTTGAGATATTTGCAAAAAGAGTCAGAAAATTCACCCCAGCCTTAACTTTGGGGACTTCCCGTAGAATTTTCTCCTCCATTGCCCTTTCAATTTCTTTGTCTTTTTTATCTGACCGTAAAAGCCCAGCTTTGAGAATGCGTCCCATAGGATGTTTTTCTATCTTTCCACATTCTTCCAGGGCTCCCCGATAATTAGCCTTTTCCAAAAGATGCATAATTTTGCCAAAGGCCTTGTCTGTATTCAGTTTAAGTCGCAAAAACAGATATCCAGCTCTTTCGCAGAATAGTGCTAGAGCAATTACTGAAACAGATAGGATTACATACATGAAAAAGCCGCCGCTATTGAGAGTTTCGAACATTATGATCCTCCTGATTTTTCCACTATTTTTTGAGTGCTACCTGGTCCAGTGTATCTATCGATGCCATGATGGCTTCCAGGGAGCATGAGATGTGTGGTACAGAATATTCTGGTACTAATGTCACCCGATTAACACAGGTACATCTGACGAATAATCGGAAAGGATGACCACTAATATTTTTGCCGGACGAAGAACAAGAAAAGACTCCCGGCCCGCGCAAGGTGGTCTTTCGGAATTGATGTCTATTTGAAATTACAAGAGGGTTGACAGAAGAATTGATAGGACGTAAATTGGACATAAGCATGCACCCCTGGTGTGTGTGGTGGCCTGCTGGAAGGTGCGACTTTGGCGAGTTTGACCGACCAGCAGGCTTTTTTTATTTTTAAGAAACAACTCCCCAGCAATGAATATGCCCGCTCAGCTAAAATACATGTAATTATCTAAAATTATTAATAAAATAAAGATACGGTAGAAGGGTGGCAAAGCTTTTCAGAAAATGGATTTACAAAATGAATTGTAAAAAATGATTCAGATAATCACTTTGAAGGTGAGAGGTTTTCAAGGTAGGTTGGCATTTTGAACAGATTTCACAATCCTTTTTGTATGAACAAGTTATATTGTATTACCACTAGCTATTCACTACAATTAAACCTAAGATTTCGAGCAACGAGGCACCAAAAATAAAAAAGAACAAAAATACAGAAATTCAACAATTTAACAATAATATATAAATACTATTTCAGGAATATACCAAAAAATATCAGTTCTCTTTATGTGACCATCTCAGAAAAATTGTTTGTGCATTCGAAAATAACTACATACTATCAAAAACATTCTTACTTATTCTGAACTGGTCATGAACTCTTTGGATTAAAACGATTTGACAAAAAGGGAAATCATACCTGACTGACAGGTTTTTCCAGTATCATATTTCCAATACAATTCGATGCCCATAAAAAAAATCCTCATAATCGCACCGTTTTTACTAATTGCCGTCCTGGTTCAGTCCTATTTCTGGGTACCGACCTATGAGGAACA
>CAMYJP010000118.1 GCA_947258675.1 uncultured Desulfobulbaceae bacterium
TTATTTCTGCCATTGCTTCCGGTGCTCCCCAGCCGATACCCCCGGATTCATCGTTTAAGCTCCACATTAAGCGCCGCATGATTATGCGGGCTGTTTCCATTTCTCTGCCTGCAATATTGGAAACTACTGGACCCATTGCTGTGATAGCATGCCACCTGATGACTTCGTCCGTACTGCACAACCCTGCGAAAAGAGGGTTTATTATTTTGGTGTCAGGTAACGACTTTAATTCTTCCAGTATCGTATCTACAGTCGTCGAGCGCAAAAGTTGCACTATTCTGCGTTTTTCTTTGATTCTCATTTGGTTATAGAGAAATTAGCCCGAGGTTTCCTTGCGGAATCACCCGGGCTAATTTGTGTTTTTTCCTTTTCTGCAAATCTTCAGTCATTTAGCTCTTTGTCAGGATATGACGACTCTCAGGCCGACATCGAGATTATTGAGGTAGCGAGCAAGGCGAGACTCCGAAAGAATTATTTCAAATAATAACTCACTAGGTATGTTCAATAACCGCTTTTCCGATTCGCTGTCCCAATGCAACACATTCTTTAATGCTTTCATGATCAGGAACATATTTTTTTCGTAAGCCAGGCTCAATAATATCAAATTTCATCTCTTTCATTGCTTCATTCATCAATTTCACCGCCTCCCCACTCCAGCCAAAAGAACCAAAAGCTGCCCCTAATTTGTTGGTAGGTCTTAATCCTCTCATATACATCCAGCCAAAAGAACCAAAAGCTGCCCCTAATTTGTTGGTAGGTCTTAATCCTCTCATATACATGAGAAAACCGGCCATTCTCGGCAGCATACCATTATTCAGTGTTGCACATCCGAGAACTACAGCTTTGGCGTTGAGTACATCAGTCATTACATCGCTTCGGTGAGTTACTGCAAGGTTGATCAGTTTAACGCTGACACCTTCTTTGCTGATTCCAGTAGTAATAGCCTTGGCCATTTTTTCAGTACTTTTCCACATGGTGTCATATATAACTAAAGCCTTTCGCTGGCCTTTGTTTTCACTCCAGTCACTGTATGCTTTAAGAAGATCAGGAATATGGGAGCGCCAGATAAGACCATGGTCAGGAGCAATCATCTGGATGTCAAGATTCATCTCCGTCACCTTTGCCAATAGTTTACGAATAAGTGGCGAATACAGAGTCAGAATATTGGCGTAGTATTTTGCTGTATGTTCAAGCAGTCCAGATAGCTCAACTTCATCATCGAATCGTTCAGACGAGGCATAGTGCTGCCCGAAGGCGTCACTGGAGAATAGCAGCTTGTCTTCAACGATGTATGAAAACATGGAATCAGGCCAATGCAGCATGCGTGTTTCAAGAAATTGCACGGTTTTGTTGCCAAGACTGATTGTATCACCGCTTGAAACAGCTTCTAAAGGCCATCCTTGTGGGTGAAAGTGCTGCTCGATGGCCTTCAGTCCCATTTTTGAGCAATATATTTTTTCAGGTTTTATTCTCTCGATGATTTCCGGTAAGGATCCGGAGTGGTCCATCTCTACATGGTTGATTATCAGATAATCGATTGTCTCAGGATCAGTTATCTGATTGATGTGGTGTAAAAGATCACTCAAGTGGCTTTTTTTAACAGTGTCAAACAAAGCGGTTTTTTCATCTTTTATAAGATATGCGTTGTATGTGGTTCCTTTGTAGGTTGAGTAGCCGTGGAAATCTCTGACATCCCAGTCAATGGCCCCAACCCAGAAAATATTATCTTTTATCGGTACGACTTTCATCGTTTTCTCCTCTTTACCACTGACAAAGTATCAATCTTTGGCAGTGGGTACGTTAAATTGTCGTTGGCCAAGTTCGCGGTCAAGCATGAATAATCCATTGGCATCGTTACCAATCAGTTTGAGTTTATCCACAATTTCGCCTGCTGTAGCTTCTTCTTCCACCTGTTCAGAGACAAACCACTGCAGGAAGATATTGGTGGCATGGTCTCTTTCATCCAAGGCTAGATTGACCAGATCTATAATTAGACCGGTTACTTTTTGTTCATGTAACAGTACGTTATCGAAAACTTCCTGGGTAGAAGTCCAATTTGCCGGTGGCTGTTCAATAGCATCGAGAATAACCCTTCCCCCACGTTCATTGACATAGTCAAACATTTTCATTCCATGGAAAATTTCTTCCTGGGTCTGTTGTCTCATCCACTTAGCCAGTCCGGTGAGACTTATTGACTCAAAATAAGACGACATCGACAGGTAAAGATATGAAGAATAGAGTTCAGCATTGATTTGTTTATTAATGGCATGTTCAATTTTTTCACTTAACATAGTTGCTCCTTGGATTTTTGTTCCGTTAATCGATTCATTCTTCAAAATTCAATCAAACAAACATAACAAAAAAAAATTGTTCTGAAACAGATCTACGCTTTTGCAGATCCTGGAGTTCAAATGGCAAATAGCTACCCTTGGTTCTATTTGAGTTGATTCCTCAATATCAATGGAATAATTCTAGCACATGATAAAGAATTTAATATGCATTAACGGATAAGTATTAGAACATTTTTTTATTCGGCCTTACATCCCCACTCTCAAAGATACTGGACCGTTAAAAGATTGACCCCATCTGGTATGCAATATTTTCAGGATGATGATGAAAGTCTGAGAAGTAAAACGTAATGCGGATAGCTTAAATAATTAGTACCCTGTGACCATGTTCCCTCCATAGTATCTGATAAATGTAGGGAAACGGCAACAACCGCCTGCTTTTTAGCTTTTCCAGAGTCCATGCAGATTGCAGTATTCGCGAGCGGTGACTTGGTCTGCATCAATTTTGAAAATGGCTTCCGGTCCATCTCCTGGATTTAGAAATTGTCTGTATGTTGTATCGCCGGCAATGAGTTCTATCCATTCTATATAATGCTTTTCTTCCATAGGATGTGGTACTGACCCAACAGAAACTTTGTATCCACCTTCAATTTTTTCCACGACTGGCACATGCTTTTCTTTTGCTGCATCAACTGTATTTTCGGTAAATAATTTCATGGGCTGGCCGCAGCAGACAAGCTCACCAGCACCATTATGGAGCATTTCTACAATATTTCCACATACTTCGCATTTGTAAATCTCTAATCTTTTTGTCATGACTGCTCTCCTTTATTTAATAGTTTTCACCTAAAAGTTCGAAATGTGCCTGGGAATGTGCGCAAGCCGGACATTCTTCAAGGGCTTCGTGCCCTTCATGCAGATAACCGCAATTTCGGCAACGCCATACAACCTCATTTTCCCGTTTGAAAACGCGTGCAGCTTCAATATTTTCGGCAAGGGCGAGATATCGTTTCTCGTGTTGTTTTTCTGCTATTGCAATAGATATAAAAATATCAGCTATATCCTCAAATCCTTCTTCACGAGCAGTTTTGGCAAAAGAGGGATACATAATCGAGTGTTCGTAATTTTCACCACCAGCTGCTTCCTGGAGGTTTTCCAGGGTCGTGCCAATAATCCCAGCTGGGAAACTTGCCGTAACTTCAACCTCACCTCCTTCAAGGAGTTTGTACAATCGCTTGGCATGTTCTTTTTCTTGATTGGCTGTCTCTTCAAAAATTGCAGAAATCTGAACAAAGTTATCTTTTTTAGCTTTAGAAGCAAAATAGGTATATCGATTACGTGCCTGTGACTCTCCGGAAAAAGCGGTAAGAATGTTTTGTTCTGTTTGGCTTCCTTTCAAACTCGACATTTTCTCCTCCTAATTTTGGAATGAATTACAATTTTATAATCATGAAAAACGATATAAATTTTTCATATCATATTAAAACCAGTTCTTTAAATTGTTAAAGCTGGTGGCCTATTTAGTCAAGGGGTGATTTAAACAAAAAATATTTGTATGATTTATCAGTTGGGAATGATTCTTAATAGTAGAATAAGAATAGGACAGCAAGTAAATTTAAATTAATAATTGCAAAGATGATTTTGAGTTACAATGCGATGATGAGGAAGATGAGGAAAAGAAAAGTTCAATAGTACCAGATGCAATGGAAACTGTGCATTCAGCTTGGATTAGTAATCTCAATTTCGATTACTTGGTGAGCGACGTCAGAAGGCTGAAAGTCCAACAAAGAAAACATTTTTTTTTCTAAAGCCACACATTGCGCATAATTCTCTTTAATTCGTTTTTTTAAATTTTCATTTTCACGGCCATACCGATTAAGAATATATTCAAGCCTCTGTCCAAGATCTACAACAACATCATGGTTGACCCTTTTGTCGGCATAATAGACAATTGCCTTTTCATTGGGATCAGATTCCAAGTCATAGCTTTTAAGTATTACATGTTCTGCAACAATGTCCGCAATATCATCGAGCTTTTCTGCCAGGCAGATTTCTCGTCCTTTAACAGCATGATCTTCATTTGTATTAAGACATAAGGTCTTGCCAATATCATGCAGGAGGGCACCTGCTATAACTTTTTCCGTTGATAATAGAATCCCTGCTTTTTCAAGATTCATGGCTAATAGGTATGCAACGCGAGCCACTATTATGGAATGCGCTCTTATATTAGGCAGCATACTGTAAACATCCATTAAGTTGAAACACTTGTCCACAGATGGAATGGTAGCGTAAGTAAGGCTCATGTCCGGATGATGAGAATTATTTCTTGCTTAGTCTGTGCACGGTATCGTGGCCTAAATTAAAAATGTGACCTTTAGCATTTGCCGCCCTTTCTAAAATTCGTGCAACTCTCTTCTCAATTTCTGCATGCGGCAGAAAAAGAGCGCAGGGATCTAGGTTTCCCTGTAGAGCAGCTTCTCCATTAACCTGAGATACGGCGTCGCCAATATCAATCCGCCAATCGAGGCCAAGGACATCAGCTCCTGAAGTTTTTGATAACTCAAGCAGAGTTGCTCCATTGTTAGCAAAATAAATGATCGGTACATCAGTTACTTTGCGCAGATCCTTTATGATTCTTTGTACATATGGCAGAGCAAATCGTGCAAAATCACCAGGAGCGAGAACCCCTGCCCATGAATCAAATATCTGCAGGGCTTGAGCTCCTGCCCGAGCCTGAGCTTGCAAATAGAGACTGTTTGTTTCCGTGATTTTTTCTATCAATGATTCATAAAGCTCAGGCGCTGCAAACATCATTTTTTTTGTTTCAAGAAAAAATTTAGAGGAGCCGCCCTCGATCAGATATGTGGCCAGTGTGAAAGGGGCTCCAGCAAATCCGATTAATGGAACCTTATTTTCCAGTTCCTGTCGTAATATTTTTATGGTTGCCATTACAAAATCAGTTTTCTCATCTGGATCTGGCACGATGAGTTTATCGACATCTGTCCGGTTGCGGACAGGTTGCGGAAAAACCGGACCATGATTTGCCTGAAATTCAAGTGGGGAACCCATTGCTTCCAGGGGGATCAGGATATCTGAAAAAAGAATTGCTGCATCTACTCCAAGGATATCAACAGGTTGCAAGGTGACTTCTGCTGCGAGCTCTGGTGTTTTACATAGTTCAAGAAAGGTTACCTTCCCACGGATTTTTTGGTAATCTGGCAAATAACGCCCTGCCTGTCGCATCATCCAGACCGGCGTGAAATCGACTTCTTCACCCTTGCAGGCTTTAAGAAAAGTATTATTCATGTAAGTATCCTCAGTATATTTTTCGTATTTCAGCTTTTTCCCTAACCCCTGCTTTTAATTCTCATTTCTCTCTCGGGCAATAGTTACAGAAAGGCTCTTCCGCAAGATAATCACCGGTCATTGCGTATGACCTGGCTCTGCAACCACCACAGACATTAAGGTATTCACATCGTCCGCAACTACCCTTGTAACCTTTGAAATTTCGCAGTTCCTGAAATAATTCGGATTGTTCCCAGATTTCTTTAAATGATTGTTTATTTAAGTTACCTGCAGATTTTGGAAAATAGCTGCAAGGAAGTACCTCTCTGTCTACATCAATAAGGCAGATGAGTTGACCCGCTAGGCAGCCTTTAGAGCCCCCTGTAGAAAATTTTAATGAACGGCGTTTGAATTTTTCTTTGTCCTTTTTGGATTTTTGTAGGAGAATCCGGTAATAATGAGGAGCGCATGTTGGGCGAACCAAAAGTTCTTCCTCTGTTTTTTCCATATCATAATGCCACCCTAAAATATCCTCATATTCCTCAGGAGAGATAAGCTCTTCCATGATGTCCTGCCCACGGCCGGTTGGGACAATCATGAACATGTACCAAGCTGTTGCACCTATTTCTTTTGCAAGGTGATAAATCTTAGGTATTTCTTCCTGGTTTCTTTTGGTGAAAGAAGAATTGATTAGGAATTGAATATCATGTTTTCTGAACAATTCTGCTGCATCCATAGTGCCGGCAAAGGCTCCGGCCTGGTTTCGGAAATCATCATGGATTTCGGCTGTGGAACCATCCAGACTGAGTGAAACCATTTTAATTCCGGCATCCTTTATTTTCCGACAAATGTCCTCAGTAACCAGGGTCCCGTTGGTGGCTAGGCACATACGCAGTCCCTTACCTGTACCGTAAGAGGCGATATCAAAAACATCTTTCCGCAGTAAAGGTTCGCCGCCTGATAATACTACAACGGGTGCAGCATAAGAACTAATGTCATCAATAATCCGGTAGGCTTCCTCCAAGGAAAAGTCAGGATGTTCATTTACTTCCAACGCTGAAGAGGACCGGCAGTGAACGCATTTAAGGTTACATCTCCTGGTAATTTCCCAAGCAATCCATTTTACTTCGAATTCCACTCTATTGACTCCTTTATATTTAAGTTTTGATGGAAACAGTTCGTAAGATTTAATTTTGCGGAGTTTTCAAGGGCTGGGAAGGAAATGGGTGTGACGATATGACAAATGATTTGAAATGCTAATTTATTCCTTATCTCCGGCTTATTTCACATAACAACTGACGAGGACTGTACCATTTCAAATTATGCATTATATTGTTTATAGATGGGTAGGTCAATAGGTATGATGCTAATAACAGTTGGATAACACTCTACAACAATTCATCGATATAAGATATGAATGATACAACCATACAAGAAATAGGGATTGAAAACGAACATCTTTGTTTTTGAAATAGACCTTTTTGCTTGGGATATATTTTTTGTTTTTCGTGAAATTGCAGACTGAGCTCTTGAAGATTTTTTACCAAAGGCACTGGGGAATCTGGTAAGTCATAAGGGATTACTATAATGCTAAAGGAGGTGGTCGCATGAAAGAAGTGAAAAATATTCTGGTTCCTATTGATTTTTCTGATAATGCACAAAAGATCATTGAATCTGCGAATTATTTCGCCGAGAAGTGCAAAGCGCAGCTCCATCTTGTTTACGTTGTGCAGAGTTTAGATAATTATTCCGGTTTTTTTGTCCCTCATATGCCGATTATCAAGTTTGAAGAAGAAATGGTGCAGAGTGCTGAACATAAAATGGAGAGTTATTTAGCTACCTGCCCTACTGCTGTATCCAAGGTATTATCCGGTGATGTGGCAGAAGAAATCGTTATCTACGCAGAAAATAAGGCGATTGATCTCATTATTATGGGAACGCATGGCTATAAGGGGATTGAAAAAATAATGTTTGGCAGTATAGCAGATAAAACGGTTAAAAGTGCACCATGTCCTGTCATGACCATTAACCCATATAAGTAATTTGAATGAGGTTTATTGGGGGATAGAACTCTTCTCCGTCCTAGCCACTCACTTAAAAGAACTATCAATCGAGGACAGCCATTAAGGATTTTTTATGAGTGGCTTTTAGCAGATCTTCGGATGACTTGTGATGCAGAATTCGATTAAACCACTGAGTGATAGACAGGCCTGGTAAGTTATAGAAAGAGAGTTTTTTTTCGTCAAATTGCAGATAATGCTTTTTCCCCAGAACAGACCAGGTTTCTATTTCTTTTTCCAGGTGTGACTTCTCATTTTCGTGAATTGGTAATAGTTTCTCTTCAGAAGCTTTTTCCAATAGGAACTTATTGAAATAACCTAAAGAGTGCTCTGCCTCTTTATGAAAGGTCGATCTTGGTTCGGAAGAGTTAATTGTAGGCCCGCATACAGCGGCAATAGGCAGAGAAAAAAGCATTTCAGGCCGTTTGCTTGAAATATCAGTATAGGCGGTAAAGATCGATTCCACTGCTTCCTTCTTGGTTATTGTCAGAATCCGGTATTCTGGTACCGGATTTTCTTTTTTTTGTTCGGATAGATAAAATTGGCCCCATGCCCGCAGTCTCTGCTTCAGTGTTTCATCACCAAAGGGAGAAACTTGGGCCATCTTATGGTCTGAAATAATATCATCAGTTCCTTTATCCTCATGCCCCAGTAAGGAATTGAGCATCTTGTTTTCGCTTGTTGTGAGGTTATCCAGGTTCTGTATTATTTCATTCTCAGCAGAATCAAAAAGCTCGGCTAATTTTAAGATGATTCTGGCTTTCCATAATTCAGAAAGGTCTTTGGCATTGTGAAAACTGGAACTTTTGTCTGATGTTTGAACCTTGTTCAATATATTAACCAGTGAGTCAATAGACGATTCATCTTTATCCTGATATTTTTCCGTGTAAAAGGAAGTCATTGACTGTTGTTGAGCGCGATCTCCATAAATAGCCCAGTTTGAATAAAGTTCTTTTATAGTTTGATTGAATCGATTCAAATCATCTTTCAAGGGAAATGGTGGATACCCTTGACAGAGGCCTTTCTCTCCGTATAGGCTGTTCAGGGCATCGTGCTCTTCTTCGCTATTACCTCCAATCTCGGTAGGTTGGTAGTAGAAAACCTTATTAAAAAATAAAAGAAGCTGTGCCGCGGTTTCTTGTGAAATAGAAGTTTCTGGGAAAATGAGTGCAGATATTGTTTGCATAACAAGATTACGTTGTAAGTATTATGGCCAATTCCAATCCTGCTGGAATTTTACCAGTAACTTCTAATTATTGATAAAAGGCTGCAAGTTTTGTCGGAAAAACCAATTAGAATTAAAGAGATATTTTCTTTAACAGTTCTGACCGCAGTATATCTAATTTTTCATTATCGATACATGCCCGGGGATATATCAAAATCTGTCATTGAAACAGTTTTTCAATTGCTGACAACTGCTCCTTTAGCTGTGGGTTTTACTATCCTTTTGGTTTCTTTTCTGCAAAGGATGCATGATGAAAAAGTACCGTGGGACCGCATTATTAGATTGTACCTTACATTTGGCATTATAATAGGTTTTCTTTTTGCACTAAACGAATACTGGGAGCGGGGTGCCAAAGGGTTATAAAAGTAGGATTTCAATCTTGATCGTTTCCTCCTAATCCCAAGATATTTCCTGAAGCAGAACTATCTGATAATCGAGCTATTTTCATGATACCCGGAAGGAACTGTCTTGTTTGGCAGGACAAGGGAGCCTTTGCCTAGCACACTTCCTGGATTAGTAACTGAATTACAGCCCGTTTGCACGGAATCTCCGAGAATTGCTCCGAATTTTCTAAGTCCGCTGTCAATAGGTCCTTCAGGTGTTTTAATAGGTACTGACCCCTCTGTGAACCGCAGATTGGCAAGTTTGGTCCCAGCGCCCAAATTAACATTATTGCCGAGAATACTATCTCCTAAGTAGGCGAAATGACCTGCTTTGGCACCGTTTAAAAATACTGTATGTTTGACCTCAGTAACATGACCGATTACACATCCTGAACCGGTAAGACAGTAACCGCGGATATAAGCACCCTGCCTGATTTCATTCATATGGCCTATAATCGTTGGTGATTTTATCATTGCGCCGGCTTCAACCAGAACTCCTTTGCCGATGCTTATTTTATCACCGGCAAGGATGGCACCAGCCATAATGACACTTGCCCCGGTAAGTAGCTTTCCGTCCTTATGAACTGTTAACTTCCCTTTGGTCGCATCTCCATAAATGATTGTAACCTCGGAACCATTATAAAATTCGCCTTGATGCAATATAAGAGTTTCATCCAGAGGAACAATTGATTGTGCCAAGTTGGCATCCAGCTGAGGATAGGAATGTGAGTCCATATATTGCTTGAGTACTTTAAGCCCATCCCAGGAAAATTCGCAATCATCGAATAAACCGCGATGAATAAAAGAACTTATATCAAAAAGAGAATTGACCGATAGCATAGCTTTCACCTGACATTAAGTTAAAGGAAACCCCCAGGATATTATTAATGTTCATTCTCAGAGTTTGGTATCAGCTGGGAGTATGGAGTAATTTTTTCTTAAATTCAAGGAAAAACAAAATTGGCGATCATGCTATGCGCAATAGCTTGACTTCCATAGTTCGAATGTTTAGAATTTTGATCGATTTACTCTGTAATTTAAGCTTTCTCTTCTCTTTTTTTAATACTTTACAACTTAAACACCTTGGAGGTTTTTGTGGGCCTGAATGATTCATTAAGTCCTAATATGGATGAGTTTGTTGAACAGCAGGATTTTGATATTCCTGAAGAACTGCCTATGATGGCAGTAAGAGATGTAGTTGTTTTTAATTATATGATTATCCCTTTATTCGTCGGAAGGGTAACATCTGTGGAAGCAGTAAATGAGTCATTGGCCAAGGACAAACTCCTAATGCTCGTGACACAGAAAGACGCTACCTTGGAGGAGCCTGGTCCCGACGATCTCTATGATGTTGGTATGGTCAGTATGATTATGCGCACCTTGAAACTGCCGGACGGCCGGCTGAAGGTCTTGGTACAAGCGTTATCCAAAGCAAAGGTGAAGGAATATGTTCAGGAAGCACCATTTTTCTCCGTCAAGGTAGATGTGGTCGAAGAGACCGAGGTCAAAAAAATATCGGTTGAAACCGAGGCTCTGATGCGAACCGTCAGAGAGCAGACTGAAAAGATCATGTCTCTGAGGGGTATCTTATCTTCTGACCTTGTCATGATCATGAACAACATTGAAGAGCCAGGCCGGCTTGCAGACTTGGTAGGTTCTAATCTGCGCCTGAAAATTCCAGAATCACAAGCGGTGTTG
>CAMYJP010000119.1 GCA_947258675.1 uncultured Desulfobulbaceae bacterium
TTTTCTTTTGAAAAAACTCTTATTGTATCAAGTTCTGGAAAGTTGGACTATTGTAAACCACTAATGATTAGTAATGCAATTATTGATCACAGAGACTTTTTAAGCCCCTCCTTAGCCTTGTGAACTCCTGATCTGCTATCCAAACTGATTGAGAAATTATAAAGGGCGGACTCAGAATCCTGATTCCGAATCCGCCCTTTTCAATAAAATTTCTATTTTTATTTTCTTTGATCAAGAGGCTGTCCTGAATAATTTTCATTATATGGAACAGCCTCTTGATTTTTTAATTTCTGCAGTAGATTATATGGTATTAAATTACTTTTGGGTTATTTCATAGGAACCGTCTGGACCCACCTGAACAACCGCATCGAGATACCTTGCCTTGTAATTGTTACTGTGAAGGGTTTCTAAAGCCATACTCGCCATTATTCCGGTATTGCAATGGATAACTATTTCTTTATCTTTGGGAAGGTCTGCCAGGTTTTCCGACAATTGAGACTGAGGAATCACCTTTGCACCTTGGATAAAACCTGCTGTTTGGCCGTCCCTGACATCGAGTATCAATTTGTCTGCAGGTTTCTCAGCAACAATCTTTTTAAATTCAGCTATACTTATCTGCCCCGGCTTCAGCTTTTTAACATAAACAATTTCCACCCCAGGATCGCCTGAGAAGAATTTACCGGTCCAGCCTGCAGTCCCACCTTTTAATACACTTACGTTCTTATAGCCCCACCCACGAACAACGCCAAATTCTGACAGGGAAGCTTGATCTTTATGATACAATATTATTGGAGCTGATTTATCTTTAGGGAATTTATTCTGGGAAGCGATAAGATCCTCTGCGGGGATGGAAACTGCACCTTTGATATGTCCCTTGGCTGCCGCTTCCTTTGAACGGAGATCGATGAGCACATATGCCTCCTCTTCCGCAATTTTTTTCTTCAGGCCATTGGCATCTGAAACCATTAATTTTTGCGCTTTTTTCCAAGCTGGTATGCCAGCGTGATACACTTTGGTATTTCTATAGCCAAGCTCTTCAGCTGCACGAGCTGAAAACGGGCTGAGAGTTCAGGTAAATCCACCACAATAGAAAATTACCAGACGCTCTTTGTCTTTCGGTAGAATTTTCTGATATTTTTTATCAAAGGCTCCGTAAGGAAGAGAGAGAGCTGTTGGGATATGACCATCCAGATAGGCACCAACCGGTCTTGAGTCAATTAAAGTGTATTTGCCGTTCTCCGGCCCTATTTCCAAAAGTTTAGCAAGTTCATCGATGGTCAACAATTGTTCGGGCGGAACCTTATATGGCTGTTTTACTGCAATATCAACCGCCATTGGAGAATCCGCAGCACCTGTAAAGGTTACCAGGATTTCCTTGTTTTTAGGAAGTTTGGCAATTGCTGCGGATGTATCTTTTTTATCACCCTGAATCACCTCGGTTTTATCACTATACTGAACAATCCAAATCAGTTTACCTACTTCAATCTGTAGAGTTTGAAAATCTGTGGAAACTGTTTTCAATTTACCACGAATTGCATCAGCCTTACCTGTATGGCATTTTTTGCAGCCTCCGGCTATGGTTGGCTTGCCAGCATAGGCTTTATCAGCACTTATGCTAAACGCCATAAAGAAGCAGGCAGCAAATGCCAACGAGAAAATTTTCTTTTTCATCTTACGTCACCTCCTGTTGAATGGGTTATTCCTGTTAAATCCAACCGCACCCCTTGGATCTATTAACCGCTAACGGTTGCTAATCTGTTAACAATGGAAGCAGTATTAATTACCGGAAGATGTAAAAGCAATATTGATGCCACGCAGAGGCTTTACAAGCAATACTGCCTAACATATTGAAATTAAAACAATAGATCGAATAGGCCAATAAGACATACCCTGAGAGTTGCAACAAAACGTTAACTTTGTTAATATTTACTGAACAGTATTAACGTAGTTAACGTTTTTTGTTTTTCTTAAAAATTTAGTGGTAAAAAAAATTTAGGAGATATCGAAGGTATGTTGGAAAAAGTTTATGGCAAGCATTGGCGCCAGATTATAGACACCATGTTGGAGGGGCTGATGCTTGTTGACCCTGATGGAAAAATAATCTTTGTTAACCAAGCCTTTGAATACCTTTCTGGGTATAACGCGACTGAAGTAGTTGGCAAATCCTGCGAAGTTTTGGGCTGCGATACATGCTTTGGTGCAAGGGCCGAGGGGCGTGATAAGTATTGCGCATTGTTCAAGGAAGGCAAAGTGCGCCGACGAAAATGCACTTTTATCAGGAAGGATGGCAAGCCTATGCCGGTACTAAAAAATGCTGCCATTATCAGGGATGAAAATAATGAGATTATCGGCGGTGTGGAAAATCTCACCGACCTCTCTCCTGTTAAGAAAAAAGAAGAGGAAATCACCAGACTCCGTCGTCAACTTAATGATGAAGACGCTTTTCATGGCATGATAGGAAAAGATGCTGCATTGGAAAAGGTTTTTGACCTTATTGCCAGCGCTGCAGCTTCAGACGCGCCAGTTATTATTTATGGTGAATCTGGTACTGGTAAGGAGCTGGTTGCCAAAGCTATCCATAACCTGGGCACACGGAACAACGGACCGTATATAAAAGTAAATTGTGCCGCTCTGAATGAAAACCTCCTGGAAAGCGAATTATTTGGCCATGTCAAAGGAGCATTCAGCGGTGCAGACAGAACAAGAATGGGGCGCTTTGAAGCTGCCAACAACGGCGATATTTTTCTTGATGAAATTGGCGATCTGCCTCTTTCCACCCAGACCAAAATGCTCCGCGTACTGCAGGAGAAAGAATTTGAAAAAGTGGGTGACAACAGGCCAGTAAAAATAAACGTTCGGTTTATCTCGGCTACAAACAAGAATTTAACGCTGCTCATGCAACAGGGAACCTTTCGAGAGGATCTCTATTATAGGATAGGAGTGATACCAATAGTACTTCCTCCTTTAAGGCAAAGGATTGGTGACCTCCCGCTACTTGCTGATTTTTTAATCAACCGCCACCGTTTAAAGACAAACAGTTCTATCCGCAAATTAAACCGGGAAGCTTTGGCATTGCTCATGAACTATCACTGGCCCGGCAACATCAGAGAACTCATAAATATTCTCGAATACGCGTTTGTCCTGTGTCATGAAGATGAAATTACACCCGACCACCTTCCTATCCAGTTTACCCAGGATATTTCCAACACTCCAAGTTTAGAGCCATTGGAGAATAAAAAATCTTCTAAGAATGAACGTCAGAAGATAATTGAGGCTTTAAAACAAACCGGTGGCAAAAAGGCAAAGACGGCCAATATACTCGGTATGAGCAGGGTCACCCTATGGAAAAAAATAAAAAAATATGACCTGCAATAGTATATTATAGAAGAGTTGAATAATATCCTGTCTTTTTTGTTAGGAAAAAGGGGGCCAATTCCTGACTTTAGCTGTGGATTCGTTTGTCATAAGGGGAAAAATTTAAACAAAATTAGTGTTATTTAAATAGGAGGATCTGCATGGCCTATGTGGAGGCAGTCTGCTTGAGCCTTAAAAAAGGAATTGTTAAAAAAGAACAGAATCAAGTAAATGTGCTTGAAAATTGGGGCATAGAAGGTGATGCCCATGCAGGAAAATGGCACAGACAAATTTCGCTGCTTGCCGGTGAAAGCATTGACGGTGTAAAGCAGATTCTGCCAACTATTAAAAACGGAGCTTTTGCGGAAAATATCATAACTCGTGGTATAGATTTGGCTGCCTTAAAGATCGGGGATACCCTGCAGATCGGCAAACAGATCATTTTAGAAATAACTCAGATAGGCAAAGAATGCCATAATAGTGGCTGTGCTATAAAAAAAGCCACTGGTGATTGTATCATGCCACGGGAAGGTATATTTGCCAGGGTAATAAGGGGAGGCTCACTCACAAAAGGACTAGAAATTACTATTGTTTGACTTTTGGGGATTCTAAAAAATGAAGCCAGCCAGTGCAAGTTATCAAAAAAAAATGTCAGAGCCAGGTTACTAATTGTTGCCAATAGTGATTCTGTTTTGTGCCAATGTATGGCTATCAGTATTTAAAAATGCAGAAAATTTTCTCCATTGATTATTGTAAAATGCTTCAAGAAAATTCTACGCGCAAGAGAAGAGGGAAACAGCTATGCCTTATGTAAATATCAAAATAACAAAGGAAGGCGTTACATCAGACCAGAAAGCAGGACTGATATCAGGAGTAACCGAACTTCTCTCCAAAGTTCTGGGGAAAAATCCAGCAACCACAGTTGTCGTTATAGATGAGGTCGATACAGACAATTGGGGGATTGGTGGCGAATCTGTAACATTACGACGGCAGTATGGCCAACAATAGATCTTCTCAGCTGGTCTCTCAGAAACTTTTTGAGGCCTTTACAAAACTTTTCGGGCTCAATACAGCCCTTTGAGCATTGCCTGTAATCTCTGAAAAGATTCTTTATCCAAGAGCTGGATCTGGTTTGTTGTGCCGCTTAAATTCGAGTGATGACCTATGGTTATGACATACTTGTCATTTTGATGAATCAGACCGGCATTTCTAGCTTGTTTTACAAATAATGAAATTGCTCGATCACTGTTTGCATGCGAAAACTCCACGAAAAAGGGCTCGATTCCCCATATCATAGCGAGCCTTCGATAGGTTTTTCTATTGCTGGTTGTTGCTATCAGTCTGGTTTGGGGACGATGCCTGGCAATCTTCAATGCGGATTGGCCGGAATTGGAAAAACATATAATGCCGTTGGCTTCGCTGCGCCTGGATAGGCTGGTCGCAGATGCAGCAATCGCCTCACGGGTATCGGCCGCATCATCCAGAATTCCATACCATGGATATATTTTTTCAGTTTCTGTAATGGTCGAATCAAGAACACTGATTGCTTCTTGCGAGTAATTTCCCACTGCGGTTTCATCAGAAAGCATGACAGCATCCGCGCCATCAAGTACCGCGTTTGCGATATCTGACACCTCAGCTCTGGTAGGGTACTGGGAGGTCAACATTGATGTGAGCATCTGAGTCGCGATAGTTACTGGAATTCCATAATTGTTCGCCCTTTGAATAATTCTCTTCTGAACAACCGGAACCACAGATAAACCCAACTCGACGCCGAGATCACCCCGAGCAACCATCACCCCATCAGCGACCTTCATGATTTCGTCAAGTTGTTCAAGGGCGGGGGATTTCTCAATTTTGGCGATTATAGGAATATCGCTTTTCTGATCGGTAATACTTTCCCGTACTCGGATTATATCTTCTGCTGAACGCACAAATGAAAGGGCGATATAATCCACATCCTCAGTTATTCCAAAGGCAATGTCCTCCTTATCTTTTTCCGTGATAGCATCAATCTGCAAATCCGAGAGTGGGAAATTGACACCTTTGTGGGATGTAAGTTTGCCACCCACCAAGATTGAAACAATAATCCGGTCAGATGCCCTAGAACACACTTCGGCACGGATGGTACCATCAGCAAAATAGACAGGATCTCCTTTCCGGACTGTCTGCAGGATTTCGGAATGAGTAATGCTTATTTCCAAATCATGTCCCTGTGTCTCTTCAGGATAAATAGTCAACCGATCACCAGCTTCAAGCCGCATAATCCCATCTATATTACCTACTCGAATTTTGGGGCCTGAAATATCCTGTAGTATGGCAACTGGCAGATCAAGACGGCCTGCTATAGCACGTATGCGGTTAATGAGTATCTTGTGCGTGGTATGGCTGCCATGGGAAAAATTTAGGCGGAACACATTGACCCCGAGCTTTATCAACCTTTCAATCATTTCACGACTGTCGCTGGAAGGACCAAGAGTTGCAATAATTTTTGTTCTACGCACGGTAAACCCCTATTTCCCATGAATTGTGAACGGTGAGAAGCACATTTTGCAGGTTAGACTGGCCAGGATCTTTCCTGGCACAATCTATTACATTGTATGATAGCATGACTTTGTCGAGTCTTCATCCGTAAATAAAGGCGTGCAAGGTTCGCTACGATATAGTGAAAGGAGTCTCAAATGTTAGGCGCTCAATGTCTACTTTCCATGCTTAACAATTGCTATGAAAATCAAATATTTTTTTGGTAAATTGAACAATTAACATAAACCAGATAAAACAAAACTTGAAGTGTTTACTCTTTCAACCTGGATTTTCTATTTCTAATATGGAAAATTGCTTGGAACCTCTATAGGTTGTCAGGTTAAAATACGCATCATACAACTGATAGGAACTCGACTGGTTATAGAATTAAAGATATTGGCAACAATTTTTGTTTTATTATTCCCCATATCATGCCATTTTTCCTTTCAAAATAATTAAACCACACAGGGCAATTGTTCAGCTCTGGTTTTGAACTCACTGGTAGAACCTTTCCTTTGCATACCGTTCATTTTGGTTTCATTATCATAACCGATAAACAATGTTTCGAACAATTCAAGGAAGTATCAGAAATTCTTGTGCCAGATATTTTGATTCCCATCGTCCTATAGTATAAGAGGGGCAAAAACATGAAAGGAGAAAATAGCTGATACCCTCAAGGGAGGAAAACAAAATGACA
>CAMYJP010000120.1:0-5539 GCA_947258675.1 uncultured Desulfobulbaceae bacterium
AATCATAAAATAACCTCCGAGATGATAAAATTAATTTTCAAAAAATTTCTAATATAATAACCGGAAAACTGCCCAATTTATTTAGTTAAAACACATAATGATATATTATAATTTAGATTATTACACTTCTTCTTGACGTTTTGCATAAAAAAAATTTCTGAATTCTATAAAATGATCATCTTCAATTGCATTTCGGATGTCCCTCATAAGCCCAACGTAATAATGTAAATTGTGAACGGTATTCAATTGATAGGCTAAAATTTCTCTGGCCATGAAAAGGTGCCTGAGATAGGCCCTTGAATAATTACGGCAGGTATAGCACTCGCATGACTCGTCAATCGGCAGGGCATCCTTGCGAAAGCGAGTGTTTTTTATAACAACTCTACCATTGGAAGTAAAGAGCATTCCGTTGCGAGCATTTCGAGTGGGCATTACACAATCGAACATATCCACTCCGCGGTAAACTGCTTCGACAATGTTTTCCGGTGTACCGACACCCATGAGATAAACCGGATAATCTCTAGGTAGATGTGCTGCTGTTTTTTCCGTTATATCATACATTATTTCCGCGGGCTCTCCAACGCTCAAACCGCCGATGGCATACCCATCAAAACCTATTGCTATAAGCTCATCGATTGCCTGGACGCGTAAATCAGGATACATGCCTCCTTGAACTATTCCAAAAAGTAACTGACCAGTATCATTTATTGCTATGCGGGATCTCTTGGCCCAACGGTTTGTAATTGCCATAGCTTCAAAAGCTTCTTCCCGAGTAGCGGGATAAGGTATGCAGGTGTCCAGGACCATCATGATATCTGAGCCCAGTGCTTCCTGTACTGAAATGGCATCTTCAGGACTCAGAAAAAGGTCTGTACCGTCAAGGTGAGATTTAAACCGAGCTCCTTCTTCCGTAATTGTAGTCAACTCTCTTAAACTGAAAATTTGGTAACCACCGCTGTCAGTTAAAATAGGATTATTCCAGTTCATGAATCGGTGAAGGCCGCCAAGTCCTTTGATCAGTTCATGCCCGGGCCTGATATAAAGATGATACGTGTTGGCGAGGATAATTTCGGCTCCCAAAGTAGTTAAATCTTCAGGAGTTACTGATTTTACTGTGGCTTGGGTACCAACCGGCATAAATACTGGAGTCCGAAAACTTCCATGCAGAGTATTGACCTGTCCTGTGCGTGCGGGACACTGTGATGATTCTTTTGCCAATTGAAAATGTGATGAAGGCTTATTGATCATTTTTCATCCTGCCAGAAGGTTGACAAGAGCCTGCTGATACCGATCCATCCCAGATCAGTTAAATCATGAAGCTTTTGACGACTGAAAGGCCTCCCTTCAGCAGTACATTGGACTTCAACCAAGCTCCCGTTTCCGGTCATGATAAAATTTGCATCGACATCTGCCCTGGAATCTTCCTCGTAGGTCAAATCAAGAATCGGTTGTCCATCAATAAGTCCAACACTCACAGCAGCAAGTGGTAATACTTGCATTTTTGAAATCAAACCATTTTCTGCCAGGTCGGCTATCGCCTCACGGACCGCCAAAGCAGCCCCGGTAATAGCTGCCGTGCGTGTCCCTCCATCCGCCCGAATTACATCACAATCAATTCTAAGTGTTCTTTCGCCAAGCAATTTAAGATCAATCATCATACGTAAAGAGCGGCCGATTAACCTTTGAATTTCAAATGTTCGGCCGGAACGGCCTCTCACAGATTCACGTGGGATTCTTGCTGAAGCAGAACATGGCAGCATGCCATATTCAGCCGTAATCCAACCATACCCGCTCTCCTTCAAGAATTGCGGAACTGACTCTTCAATGGTCACAGCACAAATAACATGGGTTTTGCCAACCCTGATCAATAAGGAACTATCAGCATCCGGTTGCACATTATTTTCTATTGATACAGGGCGCAATTCATCATTTTTTCTCATGTCGGCTCTTGATATGGCCATAAACTTCTCCTGTCTTCCGATAATCAGTAAAAATTGTATGTGATCCGGAGAATAAAGGGTCAATGGGAAAAATGCCAGAAGAATGAATCTTTTTCGAAATATTGGCATAGGACTGTCGATTAAGCTCAATTTATTTAATATCAATAAGTGAGACCCCACCCGCAGTGCGGGTGGACTCAGGAAGCCCCCTAAAAGGGGGCGCTAGAATATCTAAAATTTTTCGGTTTTTCCCATTGGCACGCAGCCGAGCACCAAAGAGGCTGCCGAAAATGGAGTTTGAACTGTCTGAGCACCCCTATGGGGCATAAACTCCGCGAGTTTTCAAACTCACGGGAGATTCGAGGAGCGCAGGGAAGTCCAAAGGACCAAGTGACACGGGTGCCCTTTCTTTTGGTTCGTTTTCTTTGGGCAAGCAAAGAAAATGAAAATAAAACTTTTCGCCGGGCCGGCAGAACCTATCCGGGTCCATCACCAGAGGTGGTGGGTTTCGTCAAAACTAAGGAAAAAATAAACTTACTTTTAGAAGTCGCACAACATTGGTTGTGAGTTTGCAGCAACCGGGAATATGTCCTTTCAAAAACCTATTTGTTTCAGTAGGTTAGAGGAAGTCTTTGTTTGGCACATACCTTGCTATTTATTAGGTAATCATCTTTGTTAGATTGTAATAAATCTAGCTTAGGCTTTCTTTAAAATGAGTAAATGTAAATTTAAAACATGGACCCCATACGATAACGGCAAACCCGGAGTAATCCGGGGACGCAAAGTCACGGATCCGAAATATCGGATAGCCGGACTACCGAAAAATGGAGTTAATAATGATATCAATAAGATCGCTGTTTACGTTATGTTCCATCCTTATTTTATTTCTATTTACAGTTTCCAACGCAGCAGGGGTAGTTTTAAATGTTCAGAACAGCCAAGTAGATGCCAGACTGAACAATTCCGTTTCTGTTGACATTACTGTTGACAATCCTGCAGAAATCACCGGTTCAGCATTCACTGTTACATATGATACGCAGGAATTGGATCTTATTTCTGTTGAAAGTAACTTTTTTACCTTTGAAAATCAGTTGTCAACCACAGACGGTGTATGCGTTAATTTTGGAGCAAATCACGCGTCTGGAGCTTCAGTTGAATACAGAAGTAATTACATTGTATTCTATCAAACTGGTGGAGGAACAAATAGCTGCACATTGGATGCCAGGTTTCAGGAAACAACCCTGACTAATGGTATGATGTATTATACAGACAGAACCTATACATTGACTAGTGTACCTTCCGATTATGTTGGCATGGAAATAATTAAAACTCCAAACAATGATTTGGGTCGCGCAGATCCCAATGGATATATAACGTTTGAAATATCTATGAACAGCACAGTCTATGTTGCCTATGACAGCAGAGCAACAACTCTCCCTGACTGGATGAGCGGTTTTACTTATACCGGTGACAACATCCTTACATCCTTGCCAACCCAACCATCGCTTAAAATTTACAGTAAAACTTATTCTTCAGGTACAAATCCCCTGATGGTCGGACCGGAAACCTCTTCAGGAAAAATGATTACAGCAGCTCGTATTCAAGCAGGCCAACCATCAAGTAATGTGATGTTTACCCTTACTTTTGATGTGAGTAATGCGTCTGTCGGTACATATGCGATTGACTTAACTCAGTCTAATATTAGTAATACTAATGCTGGGTATAATGGTGGCGGCGAATTGATTCCAATGTTAACCGGTGCGTTGACTCCAGCCCCAGGCCAGGATTTAACTAATCCAGCGATTTTTCCTGAAATTCCTGTTTCACAGATGAATGCAGGGACAATTGCTGTGTCCAACAGTGTTGAGACGAGGATCGTCAATAAACCTTTAGAAACCCTTGTTTTAGATAGCGGATCAACATCGAAACTTTTTACAGTCGTTGGCGGTAGGAATGCTATATATACTTGGAATACAGTAGATAGCAATGGAGCTGTTATCGATGTGCAAAATGGAAGTTCTTATTCCTTTACAGCTCCTTCTGATGGAAATTTTTCTGGAATCTACACAGTTACAGTAATTAATAATGAAGGTTTCACTGATAGTTTTGAAGTGAAGGTGCCTATCTCTATTTCACCTGACACATTATCTTTTACCGAAGTCAAACTGAATGGTACTGACAATTCCCAATCTTTTACGGTTTCAGGAACAGATGATACCAGAAGTAACTATATATGGGAAATTTTAACAGCCATGAATGCCACAGATCCAGTGAGTAATCCGAAGGAATTCGGAGCTTGGCAGAAAGTCAGCCCGATATACTATGACAATACTAATACAATGACTCCGGCAAACATTGGAAGCTGGCAGTCCTTCTATATTAGAGTGACGGTTGTAAATGACCCCGACCTCACCAGTGGAAATGGATTAAATAACAGAACAGTTGGACCTTTTACGATAATTCCATTAAGCACTTTTTCAATAATACTTAACGACAATGACGGAGTACTAGATGGAACATTACTTAACGCAGGCGATATCACGGTGAGGGAGATAAGTACCGACCAAACACAAAGTGTTACTAAAAGTAACGGAGAAGTGAACTTCCTTTTGCCGGATTCTGGCGGTACATTTCAATATGAAGTAAAGGATAACAGAATTTCTTCGGTATATAGAAATTTGACTTTTTCAACCGGGCACAAAGTCTCTTCAGTTACATTGCTGAAAAAAGGAATAGATGTTATCACCGGTATAGTTGAAGATTATGATACTGCAGTCCCTGTAGCTGGGGCCGTGATTTATGCTTATCAGTTATCGGATATTTCTCTTCAGTACTTTGTCACTACCGATGCTAACGGGTTATACTTTATTTCTTTACCGGAGGGCGCTCCATTGAGTGAGTGGGTCGTGGTCGCCCGTCATAATCAGTATGTTGCACATCGACAGGATGATATCAGCATTGGTACGGTTAATTTCACTGGGGCAGATGCATTAATGAAGGCAGATACGGTTATTAAGAATATTACAGCAACTGAAACTAACGGATCAGTTCGTATTGATATTACAGCCAATCCAGCTATTTCAGATGTGAGAGAAGTAGATTTTGTTTTGGAAAATGGATCAGGATCAATTGACACACCATCAATAACCGATAATGTTGATACCGATTCAACTTTCACTATTCTTTATGACGAAGTGGATAGCTTTACAGCAACAATTCAAGTGGATACCGATGAAGATCATGATCCAAACAGCGGCTTCTGGGCTAGCCAGTCATTCGACTATGTATCTGGTGGTGGGCTAGCAGCTTCAAGTTATGCTATAGTTGGCAGTAATGGTGGAGAGACATTTATAACGGCAAATGCCCAGACAGCCGGGATAAAGATTCCGCCAGATGGGTTATCAGGAGATGCCTCTGTTATCATTGAGCAAGTAATACGGAATAAGAATGGAGTCGAGACATATGCTTATGATATAACGGCATATGACAACGACACAGGTATAGAATTCACAGATGGTGGGATTAATTACTTAGAGATTACCCTGCCCTTGGATCTCAGCGTGGTTAAACCAGGAGACCTGGAAAATGGAAAAATTGTT
>CAMYJP010000120.1:5604-9019 GCA_947258675.1 uncultured Desulfobulbaceae bacterium
CTTTAATGGCAAACAACAGCACTATTGTACCGGAAACAAATATTATCAGCACTGATTATGTCGGTGACGGTCAGATCGGCTCAGTAACCTTTTCTGTAGATTCGCTTTCTATCTTTGAGGTTTCTTCCCCAGGCGGAAACGAATCAAGCTCCGAGTCTATCTACACAGGAGGAGGCAAAGGTGGTTGTTTTATTAATACATCTTCAAATGGCAAGCTTGTTGATGTTTATTTGGAACTACTGCAAAAAATAAGAAGTATTTATCAAAATATGATTAACTAATACTAAAGTAGTAGACCCTTTAATGCTCCTGCCAGCAATATTAAGTTGGCAGGAGTTTTTTTTATAAAAATCTGGAGAATCTCCTTTCGAAATTTTACAAGGAGAATGAAGAGAAGATATCAAGAACCAAATATAACGCTTCAATTTGGTGCAGTGATTATGGGAGCAGATAAAAACCAAGGGCTTTATTGAGCGCTTTCGTTTCAGTGAATTCACATCCAAGAAAGTTTGCCTTAACCAGTTTAACAATTACTTCTTCCTGAATCAAATCCTGACTTGCCGTATCCAGTCTAAATTCAACTTGAAGGACATGTCCTTTTTCAATGCTGTGCTTGCCATGAATGTCAAAGCCAAGACCGGTCAAGGATATGTTTCTAACAATCATGCTAACTTGAGGCCCAGGCAAAGATTTGTTGCTATATGAGCCGATTAAGTAAGTCTCTTTGCGATAAGTCTTTCTGAATTCAAATTTCACATTAAATACATGTTTGCAGGTACACCGGACCTTAAAACTCTTGGTGTGCTTCTTGTATTGCTCTGCTGCAATCGATTTCGCCTTTCGACACTTGGGGCATTTAATTACAGCTGTATTATCGTTTCTAACAAAAGCTTTTTGGAGTTTCATTGAGAAGTTTTTCCTGTCGATGTTTTAACAAATGGCTAGCAGGACAAGGAATGCAAAGCATGTTTAAAAAACAATGGGAAATATTCCTCTTAATGGCCGGTATTTAACAATATGTTGGCGACTTAAGTCAAGAAAAGCTTTCTTAATAATAAATTTTGTGTTGTAAATTTTCTTTGAAATATTCTTCAAGTAGCCGCATATTTATGGGTAGGTGTGCATGCTTGGCGTCGGGTCGGATTATTATAGATGGGAGTAAGTGAGCAATACTGTATACTTGTAGCAGATGAATTGTATTAGGCGAATAGTTTACTGCAGTTTCTTGAGATCCTGAAAATTTATACCAAGTAGAAATGTATCGCCAAACCACTCCGAAGGAGAACACCACCGTACTTCACCCAGAAACTTTTCAGTACTGAATGAGTGTCCACCACTCGGTTGTTCTGAAAGTGTTATATCGAGCATAGTCTCCGGAGGAATAATTTCAGATGTCGAAATACCTATTCCCTGAGGGCATTTATCATTAATTATACCTGAAAATTCCTGATCCAGCCCATGAAGCGAAAATGTCACTCCGATTACAGACTGTAAAATATTTCTGTTATGCTCTCTTTTTTCTAAAAAAACTTTTTTCATATTTTTCCGTTTTTAAAATATCTTCTCTTAACGAACAATATTGCTTTCTGCCTTCTTGAATACTTTTGGTAAATGATCGACCAGCTATGAAGAATATTATTACTAAAATGTACGTTAATCTCTGAATTGCCGTAACCACCCAAGTTATATTACATTTTTTTTAAATTTCAATAGAATGGATTGTTCTGTGGAAATCAGAATCGTATCAGCTTCGGTTCTATGTATAACATCGGTTCATACCCAAAGATTGCATTTAAGTGATGCAGAAAAGCGTGCTGGGCTTCGTCCCGCCAGAGTAAAAGAATAACTTCATCCACCTCTCCATAATAATCTATCAACTCTTTTAAAGTGGTCATTTGAGCAGACGGCGGATTATCAATGATAATATCGTCTATCATTGTCAGCCACATATGACTCACTCCCATAATATAATAGGGCCAAGCTTTTTGAGTGATGATGGACCAATCAGGATCACTTGTGGCATTTATAGCCGGTAACTTTACTTCAGAAGTATCGTCATAGTCCTCATTGACGATAAAACCTTCGGCCCTTGCTTTTTCCAGCAAAGACGATGTAACAATCTCCTTGAAAATTTTGCCGGCAGTTTTTTGTGACGAATAGAAAATCAAGCTGAATCGGTGACCACTTTCATCTTGACCGGCACGGCGATGAAACCGCCAAAGAGGAATATTTTCCCTGTATTTATTAATAATTGGGGCCATAATGCTGTGGGCTAGAAAAAGGTCCACCTTCCATTGTGGTTCAGTTCCTTTTTCAAACTTCACACCAATACCAGCTTGCCACCAGCCTTTATTTCCCTGGATCAACTCCGCTTGTGGTGTAGTGATTGCCGATATTTCTTCCTGAGAGACAGTCTGAATGGAGCCACATCCTGACAAAAAGAAGATGGGTATAAAGACTGTTGATAAATAGAAAAGAAATCCAAAAGGAGAACGACGGGTCATACTTTTCCGCTCCGGTAATAGATTTTGCCAGCCAGTATTCATTGGCTGAAATATTTATTTCGCGTTATGCAAATAATTAGTTGGCAGCTAAAAAGTCTGTTTTTACGGAATATTTTTTCCAGAAAGGCGAAAAATTAGCGCTGCAAGTTCCCCACTTGAAAGATGTACCTTTTGATTTCATGCTCTGTTCAGCAAAAGAAGGATCTGATATACATTCAATAACAGAAAACCGCTGAAAATCAAAAAGAGAACATGGGTGGCCCTGAATATCTTTAGAAATGTAAAATTTTTATGGATTACAAGTAGACACAAGGAAAGAGCGGTCAGTGTATATTTTATATAGAAAAAATAAAGGCCGCCTTTTTCTATCAGCGCAGCCATCAGGGGGTTGGCCTCAACAATATTGCCACTCTCCAACAGTATTAAAGTAAAAACAGCATCAAATGTGCTCATTACAATAATGGCCAAAACAACTAAAAAAAGAATCGGGTCATTATAAAGATCAACGTAGAAATTTATTCTTTCCTCTTTCCGCCTTGCCTGCTTGCGCCTTCCACGGATACCGAGATGGCGTAAATTGACGAAACAAGAAAAACGCTGTCGACGACAGCTCCTTACCTTAGTCGGAAAGGTTTGAGAATCCTGTCCGTATTTCTTTTGCATTGCCCAGACACTCCAAATAGAGGTTTATTTAGATATATGCTAAATTAAACATGCATTTTTTGTGCCTCTAGATTTCCATACTTTATATTTTATTGTCTAAAAGGCGGGCAAGGTAAAAGCGAAATTCACTATTGCCCCGGTTAGTCTTTTGTTGTAGTAGTCAATTTGGTAAACGTATGCAAATGCTTCAGGAACAAATTTCCTATGGTAAAAAATAATTACTAATAGGAAAAAATCACGTACGAGGT
>CAMYJP010000120.1:9082-21012 GCA_947258675.1 uncultured Desulfobulbaceae bacterium
AAAATGCCTCCCCTTATGGACACTAATGAGAAATCCAATCATCTCAATACGCCTGATGAAGATACTCAAATAGATCTTTTTCCCATGCAACAAAAAAGACCTCAGCAGGAAATCCAGACCAAACGTCAAAAGATGATGGCTCTCATGAGCCGAGAGACTTTGACGGCCTTGGAAATCTCACAGATTTTAGGTATCAGGGAAAAAGAAGTATACGAACATCTGGTTCACATTAGCAAAACATTGTTGAGTAAAGGCGGCAAATTAGTCCTTTTACCGAGCATTTGTCTGAAGTGTGGTTTTGCTTTTAAAGAACGGAGACGATTTACTAAACCTGGGCGCTGTCCATCCTGCAAAAGAACAAATATCCAACCTCCAGCATATTATATTGAATAAGACTAATTGGCCTAACCTATTGTAGATATAAAAAACTTGTCTAATATTTTTTCTCTATAGCTGGATTTTATTGTTTTGATAACGCAGAATATCACTTAAGCCAAAAACCGGCAGATATTTGATGCCTTTTTCTTCTTAAAACTCTCCTTTTTAAAATTATCCAGCAGAACAGCGGGAAACCACCGAAATCGAGATTGGATTATTTCTTGTACGGAGAAAATACAATGAAATATCAAGACAAATCTATTTTTTTCTTTCGTTTCTAATTAGCGAACTTGACTTTGGAAGGTAGTAGAACAAAATTAATTAGTAAGACAAATATGTTTTGTTGCAGCTGAAGAGCTTGTTAAGGCTTCGCTGGCTAATTACGAGGCTAAATTTTGTTTTCCTGTAAATATATCTCCGGGGGTATTAATCATGTCCACAATGAAAGCAATACGAATGCACACCTATGGCAGTTCCGAAGTTCTGGTTTACGAAGAAATTCCTCGACCAGAAACTGCAGCCGATGAACTTCTTGTCCGTGTCTTTGCGGCAGGTGTAAATCCAGTCGATTGGAAAATCCGGGACGGATATCTACAGGAGATGATGGAAGTGTCTCTCCCTCTCACTCTCGGCTGGGATGTCGCCGGTATTGTTGAAGAAACAGGTACAAAAGCCGGCCCGTTTCAAAGAGGTGACAAGGTATATGGTTATCTCAGCATACCCAGAAACGGTTCCTATTCTGAATATGTTGTCCTCAAGACCGAAGAAACCGCATTCATGCCAGAATCTCTTGACTTTATTCAGGCTGCTGCGATTCCCTTGGCTGCCCTCACTGCCTGGCAGTCACTTTTTGATGCAGCAAATCTTTCGGCCGGGCAAAGGGTGCTGATCCATGGCGCAGCAGGTGGTGTCGGTCATTTTGCAGTCCAGTTAGGTAGATGGATCGGAGCGCATGTCATTGCCACAGCTTCTACCCGCAATCATGACTTTTTGAAATCCCTGGGAACTCATGAAATAATTGACTATACGGAAAATCCTTTTGAAAAAGAAGCCGAGATGGTGGATTTAGTATTTGATACAATCGGCGGTGATACCTGGGAGCGATCCTTGTCGATTATTAATAAGGGAGGCATGCTGGTATCAATTCTACACCCACCTCCGCCTCCAGATGTCGAAGCGAATCTCGGTATCAAAGGGGCCTTTGTTTTTGTCCAACCAAGTGGAAAGCAACTGGGTGAAATAGCCGCCCTTGTTGACAGCAACCATCTTAAGCCGCATGTGGAAAAAGTTTTACCGTTGGCTCAAGCTGCCCAAGCACAGAAAATCAGTGAATCCGGGCATGTCCGCGGCAAGATTGTTCTGCGGGTTAGCAATGGTTGAAGAATTATTTACCAAGAAGTAAACTTAGCGTGTTTTCCTTTCCTTTTCGCCCGTTTCTTCTTTGCTGCTGATACTTGTTCCAATCGTGATGTGACAACGACAGACTTTACAGCGCTCAATGCTGCACCACTGGCAGGAATAGCAATCTTTGCAAGAAAATTTTCCGCTTCCGCTTTTCTTATCAGGAATATATATTTTCCCCCTGCCATTGGCCAAGCTTTTAAAAGACATTGTTTCACCCAATCCGTAAGATCCATGATCACTTATTGAGAATAAATTTATATAATTGAACAATTGATTTACACTGAAAATATTCCCGTTCGTTAAATGCATACAGCAGCCTGCAAGCTACTCATAACGTTGCAATCCCTTCTTTATAAGAATGACGTTCACAGGACTATATATTTTTAATTTAACTCCTTAAAGTTAAAGTAGGGAAAAATGTTTTAAAAAGGAGATAACTAATTGACAATAGAACAATCAACGAAAAATCATCGCGAATCCCCTAAACTGGCAACACCCGTAAAAACCGTTTCATCAACTGGCAGTGATACTGCAAATGGCCTTGCGGGTATATATGCTTATAGCAAGGAAGAATTATCTTCAGCATCACCCTTGGCTTACAACCTCGCTTGTGGTTGCGATAACCCCTTACAAAGTCTGAATCTGCAGCCGAATCTTTCAGTTGTCGATTTGGGCTGTGGTGGTGGCCTTGATGTCATTCTAGCTGCTCAAAGAGTCGGTCAAGAAGGCAGGGTCTTTGGGATCGACATTGATGAAGAACTTTTAAATCAGGCCAGAGTTGGAGTTTCAGAATCCGGAATTCAGTCTGGAAGTATCAAATTTTACAACGCAGATATTGAGAGTTCTAAACTACCGAAGAGTTATGCCGATATTGTTATATCAAACTGCACAATCAACCTCTGCCCCAATAAAGAAATTGTTTTAAAAAATATTTTTCGAATATTGAGGCCAGGTGCAATACTGATTATTTCAGATATAGTCTTCACCGGGAAGTCTGAACTAAAATTGCAAAAAAGTCTACAAACATTTTGGCAGAGCCGTGAAGCTCAAATAATGCCTAAAGAATACTATATCAATATGCTCGATAAATTAAGTTTTACAGAAATTACAATAGGTAAACAACTTTTGATCTCTAAGGAAATATTGGAGCTGATGGGATACTACATAAACTTTGGAGAAAAAGCTCAAAAAGGCAATTTGGATTCTTTTCACCCGGATGGCAGCATCGCTGCAATCACTTTAACTGCAAAAAGACCACCGCTAAACTGCTGAACTTGAAAAATAAATACCGGCGGCGCTGGTATCACTAACAAAGATGAAAAAAGACTGGAAAATTGATGTAAAGGGTATCGGCCCGGTTTTTTTTGAGCGGAGCTCACGAGCCAGACGCCTGAATATAACTGTACGATCAAATATCGATGTCAGAGTTGCAGTACCCTATGGTATTCCACTTGATCGCGCTGTACGGTTTGCTTCAACGCAGAAATTGTGGGTCCAAAAACAGATGACCACCATGCAGTCCCGTATGCGTAAGCTTGCAAAGCGACTGAAAAATCCTATGGAAATTGATACGCAGGTTGTTAAAAAAATCTTAAAGGAACGCACTGCACATTTGGCAGCGAAGTACAACTACAACTATAATAGTATTACAATTCGTAACCAGAAAACCAAATGGGGAAGCTGTTCAGCCAAAAATAACATAAGCCTTAACATGAAGCTCATCCGGCTTCCCGATGAATTAATGGATTATATCATTATCCACGAGTTGGTTCATACAAGGATAAAAAACCATGGGCCTGAATTTTGGCAGGAATTGGAAAAAGCCGTTCCGAATGCTCACAAAATACGAAACCAGATAAAAGAATATCCCCTCAGGCTATTATAACAGCTGCTCATTTGTGACAATTTCAGCCTTGCTCTTCCTATGTTCTAACCAGGCTGTCAGTAACTCCTGCTTTCTCAATTCAAAAAGTTGATCCTTATACTCTCCCTGTTTTTCTTCGAATATTTCTGTTTCAGATTCCTTTTTTTCCTTGAATCTATAAACAAAAAAGATGTTACCACTGGTTTCAATCTCTTCCGGATACTGTTGCACGGTTGAAAGTCTGAACCCCTTCTCAATAGCAGAAAAAGGCAGCTGTTGGCCAGAACCTCCGGTAATACCACTACGCGTAACAAAATCGGTTTCACTGGATTCCAGACCTAGCTTCTGGACTTCTTTCTGCCAATTTTCTTGGTCAGCTGAGCCTTCCCGTAGCGTTGACAATAAATTTTCAGCTGCTTCGCGAGCAAGAACTAATCCTTGTTCCTCTTTATAGTCATTAACTACCTGTTCTTTAACTTCTTCCAGGGGCTTCACTTCGGGGTCTTTAATATCCTTTACGTATATAACAGCGTAAGCTTGCCCAAGATCCACGAGAGAGCTCAACTCCCCCTTCTTAAGTGCGAAAGCAGCATTGAGAAAGACCGGATTAGAGAGAATACTTGATCCAGACCCTTCTTCTCCTGCAGGAGGAGCTTTACGCTCGAAAAAATCGGTTTCCAGAATCTCCACATCATTATTTTCCGCATATTTTGCCAAACTTCCAGCAAAAATAATATCCTCATATGCCTTGTTAGCCTTTGCAAATGACTGATTTTTTACCTTCTCAATTTCCAATGCCGTTTTAATAGATTCTTTTACTTCATCAAGGGGTTTTGTACCGGCTGGAACAATCTTCTCAACTTTAATAATATGGTAGCCAAAAGTGGTTTCAACTATTTCACTGATCTCACCCTCTTCTAACCTGAAGGCTTCGTCTTCAAAGGGTTTTACCATTTTTCCTCTACCAAACAAACCAAGATCGCCACCTTTGGAGGCTGAAGGTCCTTCAGAAAACTGCATAGCGAGGTCATTAAAATTTTCTCCAGCTCTGGCCTGTTCCAGAACCTTTTCAGCCTGAATAAACTTTTCTTCTCGGGTCTCTTGGGAATCTTCTTCACTTGTCTTAAAAAGTATATGGCGAGCTGATCTCTGTTCTTGAGCTGTATAGCGATTAATATTCCTCTGGTAATATTCCTCTAATTCCTCATCAGAGATCTCATAAGAGATCTCTACCTGCTCACTTTCTACCGCCTTGGAAAAGGACAGATAATTCAACTGTACTTGTGGATCGGATGTATAGTTCTGCTTATTCTCTTCAAAGAATACTTTCAGATCCTCATCATCAACTTCGACTTTCTCTATAAAATCATCAGCAACCAATGACACATATTCGAGTTTGATCGTTTCATTCTCATAAAGAAAATGTTCTTTGAGTTCATTATCTCCTATCTTAGTGAACCGTCCAAGACTCTCCATTACCTTGCTTGTGACAAGGTCTGAACGCATGGAGTCTTCAAAAATCGTCGGGGTCATCCGTGAAGCAGATAGCAGGGTTTCGTATTGCTGTAAGTCGAAAACACCATTGGTTCGGAATGCTTCCATTTCCTCAATTGCTGTTTTTATTTCCTCTGCGCTGACGAGTATGCCCATTTCTTCAGCACCCTGCTTGAGAAGCTTTTTCTGGATCAGCTGGTCAAGTACCTGTGCTTTGATGTTCAGAGAGTCAAGCAGGCCTTTTGGTATATTACCCCCTAACTGGTCACGTATTCTGCTGACATTCCGGTCATACGTTTGTTGGTATTCTTGAAACCCGACCGGTTCATCATTTACGGTGATAACTGCGTTTACTCCTCCCCCTTTTTGACTGGTCCCAACCCCCCAGAAAATAAAAACCAGGGCGATTATCACAACAGTTCCCTGAATTATTGGTGATTGTGCCTTTCTGCGCAATAAACTCAGCATGATATTTCTCCTCTATAACACCCGATAGTAACGGGTTGTTAAATCATATCTTTATCCTTTCTCTCATTACTCTCGATAAATGTAAAATTGTGCTCGGGAATGTACCATAAATACAAACGTAAATAAACATTCTTCATACTCTAACAACATAACTGATAAAATCCGGGCCCGAGCATTTTTTTTAGAGTAATCACCCGTTTTTTATCAACTTCTTGCATTAGTGAAATAAAACAAAATTATTAATTGACAGCATACAATATAGAGTGTATCTATTTTGCAATATAACAATATATTGTATGCATCTGGGATAAACCTTTATATGAAGTATTAAATAATCAGGACGAATCCACGCCCCTATTCACTTTTTTCTTGATTGCAACAAAACCATCCAGGGAATTCTCGAAACCGTCTGAAAGTGCTGCTTTAATTATATGGTCGGAACTCATCGAAAAAACATTAAATTTCAGCTGGCTAAGATTCAACAAGGAAATAAATGCTGAATTATTAGGTTGTTATCTTGATAAGTAACCTTTCCATATCAAAAATTTTTTATTGTTAAAGGAGGAATGGAAAAAATCATGACACTGTTTACTAAGAGAAACTGCATACTCTGTAATCAGTTGAAAAAGCGATTTGATCTTTCTGCTATGAATATTAAAGAGGAGGTATTGGATGGATATAATCCAAAAGCAGCCGCCCACTTGGCTTGGCATAGCTTGGCAGACATTGGACGCAGCATGCTGCCAATCCTGATACTGGATGATTCAACCTATATTTTCAATTTCTCCAGCATAATGCATCAATTAGCTTCAAGGGCTGGACAGTACGAAATCACCCACAGAAAAAGTGAGAATTCAACCAGGTATGATTCCAGCGGATATTATATCAATTAAACTATGTTCCTCCCCGGAACATTTCATTCCGCCCCATTCGCAATTCTCTCCATTCCGAATGGGGCGGAAGACTTTTACCAATCTACATTCAAAATCATCAATTAAAATCGGATAGGCCATTCACCTTCAAAAGAATACCTTACAGTACAAGGCTTTAGAACGCTGAAAAACCTCACAGAAAAAAATATATTTTCAGTGACAATATATTTAATAAATTGCTAATGACCACTTGACAAACTGGCAACCCTATATTATGAAGCAGTATTCATTATTACTAGATGATATCTTGAAAAAGATAGTTGAAACAACGTAAATATTCTGAATTTAAGGAGGAGTAGCATGGCATCAATAGAGCATAATGGCAAAACCTTTGAGGTCGATGAGGATGGTTTCCTGGCAAAGGGTATGGAAGAATGGAATGAGGACTGGGTCAACTACGTACAAACCATTGAGGGTATCCCTGAGTTAACCGAAGAACACCAGAAAGTTATTGATACTCTGCAAGAGTACTACAAGAAAAACGGTATTGCTCCCATGGTACGTATCCTTTCCAAGACCACTGGTTTTCCGCTGAAAAGGATCTACGAGCTGTTCCCTTCCGGACCGGGCAAAGGAGCTTGTAAAATGGCTGGTCTTCCGAAACCGACAGGTTGTGTATAATT
This sequence comes from uncultured Desulfobulbaceae bacterium, assembly GCA_947258675.1. Next base: position 16,246 of record CAMYJP010000120.1, read on the forward strand.
TATTATATCAACGGATTAACTAACGCTTGCTGAAAAGGAAGAAGGGATACCCCTTCTTCCTTTTTTTCAATTAACTCGTTCTAAGACTTTTTTCAAATATTCACCGTTTATACTTTCCACCCTTGCGTTGTACTCGGTACGATCAATCTTCGCTCCTTTCAAGCCGCCGCTTAAATTTATCTCCGCCAGATAGGAAAAATCATTTTCCATTACCATAATATCAATGTGCGCATAAGGGAATTTTCCCCTCTTCGTCGCTTGCCTGCAGAGTTGCAACTGTTTATCGGATAGTTCATAAGGATTGCTCTCCCCGCCACAATGCAGATTATTTCGAAAATTATATGGATTGCGCCTCTCATAGACCTCAAGATAATCGCCCAGCATAACCACGCGAATATCTCGACAACCAGGGCAAAACGGTTGGATCACAAAAGGAAACTGCATCCCACCAAATGAAACCTGGTTGTTTACATTTTCAACTGAATCCCATAGATGAATACCCAAGCCCGCATGTCGGCGGTCATGTTTGGTAACCACACAGGTGATTGCATGTTTATGATAAAGGTTAATTACTCCGGTTAAATCATGAAGAGTATATACAACTGAAGTATGGGGAACCATTAAAGGTGCAAAGAGTCTTGCCTGAAAGGCTTTTGATCGACTGGCCATTTGTGAAAGAGCGGAAGGTATCAGCAGAACTCTTCTTTCTGCCAGATCAAGAAGAAGATTTTCCTCAAATGGCCTGAGGTTTATTCTTCCAGCAACAATATCTCCCGCTTTCAGGTCTTCATATCGGGAAAATAATGTACTCTTGTCTTTAATGACTAGTGGTTTATCCTTTTTCACTCTCCCCCTCACCCCCAAGAATGCCTCGATAGATTGTATCAGAAAAGCATTTCCATAAAGCGATTATGAAATTTACGGAGATCTGCGCCACATTCCCCGCAATAAAACCTTACTTCGCCAAGGACCTCGGATTCATCATTTTCTTGGCTGAAACTACCGTCTTGATTCTGGATATAGCGAGTAGTAAGAATAACATCATCCGCAACTTCAAGAAATTCTGTATTATTGCCACATTCCTGACAAACTATGCGGACGTTGTTTTTAATCGCAATCACTATTCTACCTGATACTGGACAAATTATTGTTTATATTGAGCCCGTGCGGGTTTTAAGAATTTACTGTGGTGCACATCCCAAACCGATCTCGGATTAAGGTACAAAAAGATGGTTACATTTTACCTGTTCCTTCACCGTGTTTAATTCCCAGAGAATTACAAGCGGCACGCTACTCTATAGAATACATTACCAAATGTCAATAACGATGAATTTCAAATCTTTTATTGTCACCAACAGGCTCTTCTTCGCTGACAATTACATTTCTGACATCTGCATAAGGGGAACCTCGATGAAACCATTTGATCATCATGTTCACTTCATCCGCCTCACCTTCCACCATTGCTTCCACAGAGCCGTCGGTTTTGTTTCGAACCCAACCGGTCAGCCCCATTCTGGTTGCTTCCTCTTGGGTATAAGCCCGGAAAAATACTCCTTGTACCCTTCCTTCTATTATCACATGCACACGTTTTTTTGCCATTTAGTACCTCCTACTCTAAACTGAATATGCCATGACCAAACCTGAAAGTATTGTGTATCGTTTTACCATGAAATATCCAGGACAAGGGTGTCTTGGCAAGAACTTCATATTGTGAAAAACACATAATCTATTCCGATTAAAAGATGGAGAGCTGGCGTGGGTCCGCCTTTTTATATTCTTCAGACTGAGTAAGAAGTTTCGTAAACTCCTCCTCAGACAATATATGTAAGCCAAGTTCCTTTGCTTTAGGCAATTTGCTGCCAGGCTTTTCGCCTGCCACAAGATGGGTAATTTTTTTATTAATCGCGGTTGCGACTTGGCCACCCTGTTGCCGGACCCTTTCTTTTGCCTCTTTCCTAGAAAAAGTTCTGAGAGTTCCGGTAAAGAGAAAAACCATACCGCTCAAATTTCCATTATTACTCTCACTTGCCGGAGGTAAAGTCCTCAAGCCTGAGGCAATTAATTTTTCGATAATTATTTTATTTTCTGGTCTTTCATGCAAGCTTTCGATAATACTGTCAGCAATCCTTTCACCAATCCCTTCAATGAGTAAAAGTTCTTTCTTCAGTTCGTTTTTATCTGCATGCAGCAATCGATTTAAGGAGCCATTAAAATGGCGATCTAATAAAGAGGCTATTTCCTCACCAACATGTTTTATCCCCATTGCAGCAAGTAACCGCGCAAGGGTTATTTCTTTTTTTGATTTTATTGAGGCCACGACGTTTTGGGCGGATAACTCCCCCCAACCTTCTAGCCCAACCAGATCTTCTTTTTTTAAAGTGAAAATATCCGGTATATCCTTTATCAGTCCTTCGTTAAATAACTGCTCAACCGCTTTTTCACCAAGCCCTTCTATGTCCAACCCTGCTTTTGAAGTGAAATGCATCAGCTTTCTTAAACGCTGGGCTTTACAGTCCTGATTGAGACAGCGGGTGGCAGCCTCTTTTGCAAGCTTTTCAGAAGAAATGGCTGTTTTTTTTCCTTCCCGAGTAAGGTTGCCGCCACAGGCCGGACAATTATCCGGCATCTGGATCTTTGTCTCTCGCCCTGTTCTCTGTTCAATTAACGGTTTAATTACCTCAGGAATAACATCACCGGCCCGCTGTATTAATACTGCATCCCCAACCCGCAGGTCCTTCCGCGCGATCATATCTTCATTATGAAGGGTGGCACGACTCACCGACACTCCACCAACGTTTACCGGTTCTAAAATGGCAACTGGAGTTATAACCCCAGTACGACCCACCTGAAATTCTACATCATTAAGTTTGGTCGTTGCCTGAGAAGCCGGAAATTTCCAGGCAATAGCCCACCTTGGACTTCTAGCCGTACTGCCTAATCGTCTCTGTAAATCAAATGAATTGACTTTTACAACCATGCCGTCGATTTCATAATCCAGCTGGTTTCGGATATCTTTAAGATGGTTGAAATGCGCAACCACATCACTGAGTTTATCACAGGTTTTTGCAAGAGGATTCGTCTTAAACCCCTGGCTTTTTAGCTCTTCCAAAACCGCAGACTGAGTATTAAGACGCACCTGATCAGGGTCACTGATTCCATAAACATAGAAATCCAAAGGCCGCTGGGCAGCAATCCGCGAGTCTAGCTGGCGCATTGATCCTGCCGCTGCATTTCTGGGGTTGGCAAATAAAGGTTCACCTTCTGCAAAACGTTGTTCATTCAATGCATTGAATCCGGCAATTGTTATAAACACTTCACCTCTCACTTCGAGTAGATCAGGATAAACTTTGCTCATAAGGTGCAAAGGAATTGATGGGATAGTTTTCAGGTTTGCGGTTATATCTTCTCCTGTTCGTCCATCACCGCGCGTGGAACCAAGTTCCATGATTCCATTTCTATAGACAATTTCAACGGCCAGTCCATCAAGTTTCGGTTCCACAAAATATGGAATATTCTCCGTTAGTTTTAAAAATCGAAGAAGCCGCTCTTCAAATTTGTAAATTTGCTCTTCCTGAAAAGCATTGTCAAGACTGAGCATCGGCAGAGTATGCTCAACCGAATTAAACACCGGTAGTGGCTGCCCGCCAACGCGCTGGCTTGGTGAATCAGGAGTAATCAGCTCCGGATTTTTCTCCTCAAGGTCAAGCAATTCTTTGAAAAGGAGGTCATATTCGGCATCGGCAATGACAGGGTCATCAAGAACATAGTATCTGTGGGCATGAAAAATTATCTTGTCTCGAAGTTCTGTGAGCCGATTTTTTATTATTTCATCCATTTACGAAAACACCCAAATCAGGATGGCTTGACAAGCAGTTTGCCGGCAGTTGAGATATTCTCATGTTCAACTTCATCTATAAAAACAAGAATGGTTTCCTTAGGCTTATTGGCGGATTTTGAAATGACATCGGTTACTCCCTGACAAATTTCTTCTTTCTGGCTTTTATTGAGTTTACCCGCAACCCGGATGCTGACATATGGCATTGTTTTCTCCTCATCCTAAATTTATAAAGAAATTCATATCGATTACAACATTGGACATGGGTTAAGCTTTTCCAGTGGAAAAATAATAATAAGAATAAAATGAGGATGTATATGAAAATACTTGTTACGGGCGGAGCCGGTTACATTGGAAGCCATACATGCCTTGAACTTCTTTCGGCGGGGTATGATGTTGTTGTCGTTGATAATCTAGAAAACAGCAAAAAGGAATCCATACAGAGGATCCAGGAACTGACAGGTAAATCTGTTACCTTTTTTAAGGCAGATCTACTTGATAAAGACGCGATGCGGTCGATATTTGCCAAATCGGAATTTGAATCGGTGATCCATTTTGCCGGACTGAAAGCGGTTGGTGAGTCGGTGAGCATCCCTCTTCGTTATTATCATAACAACATCACCGGGACGTTGATCCTCTGTGAAGTTATGGAGGAATACCAGGTAAAAAACCTGGTATTCAGCTCCTCGGCGACCGTATATGGTGATCCGCGCACCGTTCCAATCACAGAGGACTTTCCGGTTTCAGCAACAAATCCTTACGGAAGAACCAAGCTAATGATTGAGGAAATCCTCAAAGACCAGCACATTGCTGATACATCTTTGAATGTTGCCCTGCTTCGTTACTTTAATCCAGTTGGTGCTCATAGCAGCGGAAGAATTGGAGAGGACCCCAATGGAATTCCAAACAATCTCATGCCCTATATCTCACAG
>CAMYJP010000121.1 GCA_947258675.1 uncultured Desulfobulbaceae bacterium
TTACCTGCTGCTTTCGAATAGATTCGTGCATTCGTTTGTCGAAAGGTATTCCTCCTAAAAAATTTATGGAGATATCCAGGTAACGGTTGGAGACTGTGGTGAGCTTTTTGTAGACATCGAGAGCTTCGTCTTCGTTTCTGACTGAATTGACTATGAGATTGAAGTGTTTTTCATGGTATTGGTTGGACATAAGTTTCATGAGCGCATATGCATCTGTAATCGCCGTAGGCTCCGGGGAGGTGATAACCATAATCTCCTGTGCAGCAACATTAAAATAGGTGACATTTTCAGAAATACCAGCCTCGGTGTCGATTAGCACTACATCGTAGTCCCCGTGCAAGACATCAAGCTCATTAATAAAACGCATTTTTTGATCAGCATTGAGATGGGTAAATTGCTGAACCCCTGAGCCTGCAGGGAGAATATTTATGCCGTTTGGACCTTCAACAAGAATAGTTCCAAGATTTTGCTCGCCTGCAAAAAAATGATTGAGATTGTATTTGGGTGTAAGTCCAAAAACCACATCTATATTGGCTAAGCCCAAGTCAGCATCGATAATCAACACTTTTTTGCCCTGTTTGCTAAGGGCTGTTGCCATGTTGGCGACCACTGCGGTTTTACCAACTCCGCCCTTTCCGCTGGTAATGGAGAGAACCCAGGCTGTGTTACTGTTTGTTTTTAATTGTGGCGTTTCCACATAACAGTCGCTTATGGATCTGAGGGTTTCCGCCTGATCTATCTGATCATGCTGTAATTGCATTTTGATTCCCCTGAAGGCCGAATTTACCCATTATCAATCCGGCGATTTTTTTAGGGTCCGCAAGAATCAGGTCTTCCGGAACTCTCTGGCCATTAGTAAGATATGATAAGGGATAGCTTTTTTTTGTTTGTACATTGAGCAGCGCGCCGAAGGTTTCGCATTCATCCAATTTGGTGAAGATAAAGCTTTTTAATGAAAGAATACTGAATTGCCTCACTGTTTCATGTAATTCCTGCTCTCTCGCTGTAGAGGAAAGTACCAGATGATTTTCAATGTCTAACTCAGGAAGCAGGAAGGTCGAGAGTTCCTCGATACTTTTTTCATCTTTAGGACTGCGCCCTGCTGTATCAATTAATAGAAGTTCTTTGTCCTGATGATTATTAAAAACATCCTTAAGCTGGTCTGGAGCCATTACAACTTCAACAGGAACATTCATAATTTTCCCATAAACCTTCAGTTGTTCAACGGCTGCTATTCTGTATGTATCGATTGTCACCAATACCAGTTTTTTGCCGATATTTTTAAGGTATGCTGCGGCCAGTTTGGCAATTGTTGTAGTTTTACCTACACCTGTCGGTCCAATGAGAGCGATTCGTCTCTGATTTTTGTCAGTTCCCAGTATTGGGCCGTTAACCTGCAAGAGATTGGCGATTGTTTCATGAAAAAAAGTATCCAAAGAATCGACGGAATCGATTTCCCTAGGCGAGAGTTTTTCTTTAGCTGCCTGTATAATAATTTCAGCAGCTTCATCTTGAACACCTCGCAGGTGGAGTTCATTTGCCACTGGTGCAAGCCATTCCTCACCATTGAGTAAGTTGCTCTGATGATATCTTTTGTGAGTTTGTAAATTCTGATTGATATCTGCCACTTCTCCAGCAAAACCCTGAATAATAGCCTTGAGCTCGTTGAGTTCTTTGTGAATCAATGGCAAATCAGAGTCAGCTAGTTGTTTTTTAATGTCCTGCATTTCTGTGGCGAGTATGTCTGTGGTGTCCTTGCCGTGCCACAAGCTATCGTAAGTTATTTCGTCCACTTCTTCCTTGCCCACATCTAGTGGGAAAGATTTCATTTCTGACGCGGGCCTGTCTCTGAAAATATTATCAGACATGGCTGGTGAAGGAGCATCAATGGCAGCCGTGATTTCTATCATCGGTTTAGATAGAAAACCGAGACCTTTTTTGCGTCTTGTTTTTGTTGACAGAATCAAGGCATCAGGGCCAAGGGCCTTCTTGACCTTTTTCAGACCTGAGGTCATATCTTCCGCTTCAAAAATCTTAACTTGCATGAAGTTTTACCGTCCCAATGGATCGAACTTTCAGGTGAGGTGCTATCTCGTTGTGGGAAATAATTGTCAAATTAGGGAAATATCTTTCGGTCAACCTTTTGACATGAGGTCGGATTGTTGGCGTGCAGAGGAGGACAGGTTGCATGCCGCCATCAAAGGTATCAATACTTTTGCTCAAACCGTCCAGAATAGACTGCGCCAGGTGAGGATCGATGGCAAGATAGGTACCGTTTTCATTTTGCTGAACGGCCTTCTGAATAGTGTCTTCAATAGTTCTTTCAAATGTGATTAGTGGTAATACATTGTCTTCCTGGACAAAGTCAGTGCTTATCTGGCGAGCAAGGGCATGGCGAACATGTTCCGTGAGTACATCGACATCCTGGCTAATTGGAGCCAGATCAGCCATTGTTTCCAGGATAGATCTCAAATCTCTTATGGACACATCTTCACGTAGCAGATTTTGCAGGACTTTCATGACAACTCCAAGACTCAATTGGGTGGGAATTAAATCTTCAACCAGCTTTGGATAGCTCTTAGCTAAGTTGTCTAGCAAGTTCTGTGCCTCTTGTCTGCCTAACAATTCGTGTGCGTATCGTTTAATTATTTCGCTTATATGTGTAGCCATTATTGTGGTACAGTCTACTACGGTATATCCGGCAACTTGCGCTTGTTCCTTTTTGTCCTCAGGTACCCAGATCGCTGGCAGACCAAAGGCTGGTTCAATGGTTTCCACTCCTTTTATATTTTCCGTCGCGGTTCCAGGATTCATGGCCATATAATAGCCCGGGAGCATTTCTCCTTTCGCAATGGAAACACCTTTAAGAGATATGGTGTATTCATTTGGTTTTAATTGAAGGTTGTCCTTGATATGGATAGGGGGGACAATAAAGCCCTTTTCCAACGCAAACTGTTTTCGAATAGAACGAATACGGGACAGGAGTTCACCATCTTGAGAAGAATCAACAAAAGGTATTAATCCATAGCCGACTTCCAACTCAAGGAGATCGATTGCGAGCATCTGGTTAAAATCTTCTTCAATTTCCTCGTACGCGGATTCCTCAATTTCAGTAAGCTCTTCTTCTTGAGCCACACGCATTTTACGTTCAATCCGAAAAGCAGTATAAGCAAGGAGAAAAGAAATTAAGAGAAAAGGTATAAATGGCAGTCCGGGGATTAAAGCCAGGAGAAATAATATTCCTGAAACTACCCAAATGGCTCTCGGGTAGGCGGTAAATTGATTTTTTAATTCAGAGCCGAAGTCTTGACTGTCCGTGGTGCGGGTGACAAGAATACCTGCTGCAGTGGAGATAACCAATGCCGGGATCTGCCCGACCAGACCATCACCAACTGTCAGGATGGTATAGTTGGCAGCGGCCTCTTTCATTGGCATTCCCTTTTGCAGCACTCCGATGATAAAACCAGCGCCGATATTAATGAATGTGATGATTATTCCAGCTATGGCATCACCTTTGACAAACTTGCTGGCACCGTCCATGGCTCCATGAAAGTTGGCTTCTTTGGCAATTTCCTTGCGCCTCGTGCGAGCTTCATCATCATCAATCAGACCGCTGTTCAGGTCGGCATCAATGGCCATCTGTTTACCGGGCAATGGCATCCAAGGTAAAACGCGCTGCCACTTCAGCGACTCTGCCCGCGCCTTTGGTAATGACCATGAAGTTGATCACAACCAGAATTGTGAAAATCACGAGTCCTACTACATAATTGCCGCCAACAACAAATTGACCAAATGATTGTATTACCGTACCGGCAGCACCAGGGCCTTCGTCGCCTTTCAAAAGAATGAGTCGTGTAGAGGCAACATTAAGGGAAAGTCTGAATAAAGTGGTCGAGAGCAGTACGGAAGGGAAGATGGCAAAGTCCAGGGCACGTTGAGAATACAAGCAGATGATCATAATCAGCAATGCTGTGGTTATGTTTAATGAAAGAAACATATCCAACATCAGCGGTGGCACAGGTAGGATCATCAGCAGAAGAATGGTTACCAGGCCAATGGAAACCAGAACATCGCTTCTGAGAATTCTTTGCGACCAGATATTTTGCAGCGTGGCAGTAGTCATTATTTATGTCCCTTCAAGCTGTATACATATGCAAGGATTTCGGCAACCGCCTTGAAAAGATCTTCGGGGATGGTTGCTCCAACTTCCACTTTATGCAACGCTCGTGCCACCGGTACATTCTCGACCAAAGGGATGCCATGTTCCTGCGCGATTTCTCGAATGCGCATGGCAAGATGATCGATTCCTTTTGCAATAACCTCGGGAGCCTCCATTTCCCCACGCCGGTATGCTACAGCTACTGAGATATGGGTCGGGTTGGTTATGATCACATCGGCTTTAGGAACTTCTGCCATCATTCTCTTTCTGGCCAATTGTTGCTGTATGGAGCGGATTCTGCTTTTAACAAGAGGATCACCCTCGGTATCTTTTAATTCCTCTTTTTGTTCCTGCTTGGTCATTTTCATTTTCTGTTCCATTTCCCAACGGACAAACATGTAATCAAGCAGGCCAAGGAGAATGAGTATTCCACAACTTTTGAGGAATACGATAGAGGCCACTCGGGCGATAAACCGAATCGTTTCGCTCAGATCCAAAACAACAAGCTGGAGAGCATTTTCAAATTCGCTACTAACTGTTTTATAAGCGACCAGCCCTACAAGAAGAACTTTGAGGAGTGATTTAACGAGTTCGACCAGTGAACGTTTTGAGAAAAATTTGGCTGCCCCTTTGATAGGATCAAGTTTGCTCAGGTCTGGAACTAGAGGCTTTGTCGTGAATAGCCAGCCGATCTGTAAGAAACTTGAAAAAAAACTGATTATCACAGCCAGTAAAAGAACAGGAGCTATTAACAGGGCTAATCGTTTGACAACAAATCCGGCCAACATAACTATGGAAGATTTAGTTATCTCAAATTCACCGCTGATTCGCCAAAACCCGGCAATGGTATAAGACAGTTTGTCCCAGAAAATCGGGCCGTAGAAAAACCACAGCAATAGTGAAAAGGTTAAAATTGCCGCAGTATTGACTTCTTTGCTTTGGGCAACCTGGCCCTTTTCACGGAAATCCTGACGACGTTTGGCACTCGCCTGTTCAGTACGTTCTTGTAAGGATTCTTCAGCCATGCAGATCCATTAATAAAATTGAGAGTGATCTTAATTAGAGGATAAACATTCTTACGATTCTGACTGTCATTGCCGCAAAACCCAGTCACTAACTGAGTGAGACGGATTATCCCGCCAGCGGCGTCAATTTTTATTTACCAGTTCAACAAAGCAGTCCACAGACGTCATAACAATTGAAAAAGATGCAAGAATCGTTCACTCAATGAGTCAAATTCTCGTCCTAAAAGTTTGGATACAACGTTTAGTGTCAAGCCTATGACTATAAAAGATACGCCGATATTCAATGGAAAAGAGAGAAGGAATACATTCATTTGAGGAAATATTCTGGCCATAATACCGAGAACAAGTCCGGAAAGGAGTAAGACTGCCAGGATAGGGGCACTGAATTTTACACCGAGTATGAACATATTTGATGTAAGATTCATTAAGTATGGAATCGCTCCTCCTGAGAAATCAAGGTTTCCCGGCGGCAGCACTTCGTAGGAATATACTATCGCCTCAAGAAAGTGGTGATGAATATCGAGGGCCAGAAATAGAAGAATGGCAAAAACGTTTTGCAGCTGAGACATTAAAGAGAGTTGATGCTGGTTTTGCGGGTCAAATACATTGGCAGCAGCAAATCCCATCTGGAATCCTATTACGGTTCCACCTAATTCAACTGCAGTAAATATTAGTCGGGCTATGAGACCGACCAGGAAGCCCAGCATGGTTTCACTGGCAATAATTATCACCAGATTAAGCGGCTCAAATGGAATCGCAGGGATATGATTTTCAACCACGGGAAAGAGCATTAAAGACAGCCCTAATGCTAAGCCTACTCTAATCTTTGCAGGTGTCTGTTTAGCACTGAATATAGGTATACTGCCGAAAAGAGCCGCTACCCTGGCAGTGCAGATCAGCAGGCTCTGAAATTTTTCTATCGGAATTAACTGTAGGTCCAAGATACATCCTGGTTGTGTGATTTAAGAGGGTGAAGGTTGATTATCCAGGCAAATAGACAATAAATCAGATAGAGCAGTCAAAAAGAACAGATGAGTGAATGAGCCTTTCACCTGTTGACAGACTTCAAATTACTTGAATAAACCGTTTGAGTAGAACCAACCTTCTTCTCTGCGCATTTCCCCTTTTCCTGGTTAGGATTTTAAATAGCTACAACGGCAATTCCTTTAATGATGTCTGTTGTAAATCCTAATAATATTTTTATAATCCATGGCGCAAAGATTAGCAGCGTGACCAGAACAACGATAATCTTCGGAACAAAAGTCATGGTTTGTTCATTTATTTGGGTAGCAGCCTGAAATATGCTGACCATAAGCCCAATGATCATACCTGAGATTAGCATTGGAGATGCGACAAGTAATACAGTCTGAACGGCCTGACGACCTATGTCTACAACATATTCCGGAGTCATATAGGAGCTCCTCCTTACCGGGATTTATTTATGAGTTCATGAGTAGAAACTCTGCACAAGAGAACTCGCTATCAGGCTCCAGCCGTCAACCAGAACAAATAAGAGCAGTTTAAATGGCAGAGATATAATAATAGGTGGCAGCATCATCATTCCCATAGAAAGAAGAACGGATGCTACTACCATGTCAATGACCAGGAAAGGTATGTAAATCATAAAGCCCATCTGAAAGGCCCGTTTCAGTTCTGTCAGCATAAAAGCCGGAATAAGAGTCATGGTCGGAATATCATCATGGTCTTCAGGCTCTGCGTTATCGGAAATTTCCATTAACAATCCAAGTTCTTTCTCCCCTGCCTGACTGAACATAAATTCACGCAGAGGTTGCACCGCAAGATTTAAGGCTTGCTCCTGATTGATCTGTTCTTGCAGGTAAGGCTGCAGCGCTGTATTATTTATCTGACTGTAAATCGGGCTCATGACAAAGAATGTCAGAAAGAGAGCAAGCCCGACAATTACTTGATTAGGGGGCATCTGTTGGGTACCCATGGATTGCCTGACAATGGAGAGAACAATTACAATTCGAGTGAAAGAGGTTGTCATTAAAAGGATAGCCGGAGCCATTGACAGTATGGTGAGAACGAACAGAACCTGCAGTGCGGTTGAAACCTGTTGAGGGCTGTTGGCTTCATCGATGCCAACGGTAATGGTCGGAATTCCCTGCGCCCATATTATTGCAGGGAAGAAAAGGATACCCAGGCCGATAAAAAATATGATCCGTTTCATTTTTCTTCCTCTATGGTTGAACTAAGGGTTTCCTCAAAAGAAGTTTTGTCAGACCAATCAATATGGGATATCAGTTCAATACGGTCGGCCCCAACACCAAGCAGAAGTTCTTTGCCGCGTACTTCTACCAGGAATAGAGATCTCTTGGGCATGAGGTGACGGACTTCTAGGGTTTTTATTGCTCCGTTTTTCTGAACTGGAAGAAATCCGAAGCCTTTGCGGCTAATGTAATAGAGGATTAATAAAATACCTAAAACAATGATCAGGGCGGCGATGAGTTTTATACCTGCTGGTAGTATTTCACTGGAACTCCAGTCTTCGGCAAAGGTGGTTGCCGGCCATAGCAGAAATATGAGCAAAAAACGAATCATTGAATTATTAGCCAAGTTTTTGGATACGTTCAGACGGGCTGACTACTTCAGTTAATCGAAGCCCGAATTTTTCATTTACTAATACAGCTTCTCCTCGAGCGATTAACCGTTGGTTAACATAAAGATCCAAAGGTTCACCTGCCATTTTATCAAGTTCAATTACATAGCCTTCACGCATTTGCAGCAGATCTTTTACCATCATTTTTGAGCGGCCGACTTCTACCGAGACTTTAAGCGGCACATCAAACAGAAATTCAAGCTTGCCCTTATCACCCGTTGGCTGCTCATTTGGTGTCGGTTGCGGCTCTGGAACAGAATTTTCTGTGGTCTCCATGGGTTCCGGGGCCGTATTATCATTAGTTTCCATTATGATCTCCCTCTAAGTACTTACTTGTTATGTGTATGGACTTTTTGCCATTGTGCATTCCGGCTTGGCCATGATATTTAGGTTTTTTTTCTACCATGATGTTTAATGGGGCATCGGGGTTGTAATCCAGATCTATTATGTCTCCAACTTGAAGATCGAGAATATCTTTAATAGGCAGAGTGAGTATTCCCAGTTGGGCTGCAAGTTCTACCTCCATACCCGATAATGTTTTTTCAATCGATCCCTGCCAGGAAGCGCTTTTGGTGGGCAAATTAAATTGTCCATCTTTAATTTTTTCTCTAAGCGGTTCCAAAGAAGTATATGGAATGGCAAGGTTCATTGATCCTGCCACATCATCAATTCTCACATCGAATTTGATCAACATCATTTCTGTTTCCGGTGGAACAAAATTTATCATTCGCGGGTCGGATTCAATACGGAGCAATGAAGTTGTTAGTTTCTCCAGAGAGATAAAAGCCTTTTGTAAGTCCGCACACACACTCTCCATTACGCCTTTAACTATATTTACTTCAATGGTTGTCAATTGGCGGTCAGGCAGCAGTGGTTCCATGCCGATGGAACCGCCAAGCATTACTTCTACTAGACAATATGAAAAAACAGGATCAAAGATAAGCAGGCCTGCATGAGATAGAGGATCTATCCTTAAGATGCCGATGGCCCCCTTTTCATTGACTTGAGCCAACAAAGGGTCAAATGCGATAGATTCAACTACTGAATGTTTGATACTAACCGAGCGTTCCAATCTGTTGGTTAAGGAAATGCCGTAGTTCCTGGCAAAAGATTCAAGAATTATATCAAAATTAGCATTTTGCCACCGGCCTTGACCAAGTGAAGCACGGACAAGGTCCAAGTTTTGAACCTCCTGGTCTGAGTCATACAGGGCCGTATTAGTTTCTGTTTCTATTTCGCCGCTATTAACTGCTGACAAAAGTTCGGCAATTTCTTCTTTAGTAAGGATGCGTTCCAAGAGACCACCTATTGGATTACAAAATTAGTGAAGTAAATGTGTTTGACTCTTCCAGTTTCTAAAAGCGTGTTCAAATGTCCAATAAGTTCAGCCCGGAGTTGCATTTTTCCCTGCATATCACGCAATTCTCCAAAAGTTTTGTTGCCGGTTAGTAGCAGTATGGCATCGCGAATTTGCGCTGTCCTGTTTTGAATTTCCGTCATGGTTTCTTCTGAATCAACTTCAAGGGTCATAGTAGCTTTCAGGTAGCGGTTATTGTCTTTGTCCAGAAGATTGATAAGAAATTCATTAATAGGCACCATTGGGCCAGGTGGTTCCACCTTGTTCGGCACAGACACTGTTTCCGCAATCAATTCCTCGGTCTCGGCAGTACTCGCCTCCGCAGTGTTTGCTGAGGATTTGGTTCCGAGATAAAATGCGCCAGCGCCGACTCCAATCATCAATAACATGGCGATAACCGCGAAAATAACCAGCGTCATATTGCCTTTGAGAAAGCCTTCTTTCTTAGGCTCATTTTCCGTGTCTTTTTCTTTTTTTTCTTTATCAGCCATTGTTTTTCACCGCTTTTATTTTTTCTTTGTTGGTTCGTGTGATTACACTTCCAGCTATTAAATCCATAAATCTTATTAATTTCTAAAAAGGCAATTGATTCCGTGCATCTATGAGATAAGGTAACTCCTCTGTATACGAGCCTAAACTCTCAAGCACAAATTCAACTCTTCTGTTCAATTCCATATTTTCAGCTGAATCATTTGGAACAATGGGATGTTGAGATCCATAGCCAACAGCTGAAACACGATCTAAAGGAAGGAGGTTTTCCTTTGTAAAAAATTTTATTGTTGAAACAGCCCTGGCAACCGATATATCCCAGTTCGCATCTTCACTACCTGAATTATCGGTGTGTCCTTCTGCTCTTATGTGCAGTGGAAGAGGATGAACCAGCTCAGCCACATGCCGTAGCAAAGGATGGGCTTCCGGTTTAACTTTGGTCTTGCCTGGTTCAAAAAGAACAAT
>CAMYJP010000122.1 GCA_947258675.1 uncultured Desulfobulbaceae bacterium
ATCTTGAAAATTTTTGAGTTCACGCCATGTTCTTTCAATCGGGCTTGCAGTGTTTTCATGTATTTTTCGAAAGGTACCGATTTCAGGAAATATCTAAAAAACTGTATGAAGGGCTTCTTCTCTCGCACGGCTATAGTTACTGCAGGACACATATAACAAGGAACTATCAAGGCAGAACTCAATCCTGCAACTTCAGAAACGACATCCCGGTCATCAAAGTGGAGCGGCATTTGTGTCTCCTCCTCTTTTCATTTTTTTTATATGCCTAACGGCTGGTATAAGCCGCTGGCCCGGTGCTAGACCGCGTAGCGCCGCAGCGGATTTTGCAGTCGGCCTTAATACCTTTGTTATCTTTTTTTCCTTTATTTTTTGGAGACTAGGACTGCGTCGGACATTAATTTTGCCCTGTATTTCCTTTGCCAATTGTTCTTTTTTCGTCCATCTTTGTTATGACCTAGAAATGAAAGTAGCGCCACTTTATATATTAATGGAGCGAATATTGTTATGGCAGGAATATGTTGATGCCTAAAAGGGTGTAACCGGTTTAGCCTAACTGGGTTGCCATGCAAAAAAACATTCCGGGTATCGTAAAGCTCTTTGTAAAGCTTTTGTATTAAATTGTATTTTGAGCTAATGCCCCCGTACACAATTTTGTACACTTTCCTTTTTATTACTTTGTGTTCCCACTCATACCCGCCCAACAAGTTTAATACAGAAAGCAAATTAGCGTTACCAATTCGCGGATGAGACAGTATCTCAAGGGCACTCACCCAAAGACATGCACTCGAACCAAAGTCATATATTGTTGAATGGTTCTTGAAAGGAAGTGTGCTTGCTTGGTATGCCATTTCTAATGATCTAAATAGTTTTCGCGACTGCCATTCATTTAATTTTCTTTTTATATAGCGCCTATTCCAAGCTTTTTCTAACAACCCATAAATATCAACATCAGGTTTTGCAGTAACATGACCAGGATTTGCCAAGGCCGGTGATGATTGGCCTAAAAAATTTTGGGCTTCATAATCGTAACCTAGAACAGCCGGTGAACTTGTTATAAAACCTTTTCCATCTTTACTAATTGATATTGGATAAAAATCGAAATAATCAGAATAAAGTGTATAGGCCACGAAATTTTTTCTTAGTTGATGCTCGTATCCCTTAATTATGCTGGACAAAGCAATGATATTCCTGAAACCGACAATAGTCTCAATGTCTCTCAAAAAATTAGGTGCATCGTTTGGTATTATCAAAAATGATGGTGACACATCTCTTTTGAATTGGTCTTTAAAGCCTTCAATAAAATGTTTAGCGACATTATCTTTAGATGTGATCTTCGTTATTCGTGAATCATTATTAGGGACAATTGCAATATTTTCGTTACCTATTGCATTGTGGAGACCAAGACTTGGAAGAGAGAATATAAGTTCCCAGTTCATTTATATGTGCTCTTTCGAA
Source organism: uncultured Desulfobulbaceae bacterium (assembly GCA_947258675.1). The sequence continues at coordinate 1,456 of CAMYJP010000122.1, forward strand.
AGATAACCATTTATTAGGAGGAAAATTTTTCTGAATATCCAATATAAGTCTGATATGCAGGAAAATTTTCCTGCTTTTCCATTTCCTGTATATCCAATATGGCTGGATATTCAGGAATTTTATATTTACATTTTTGCATAATATAGATAAATGTAAATATACAATTTGTATTTATCCAGAATACTCGGCAGATACCGTGCAGGTTAATGACTATTTTAACTAGTCGTTAATATTGTCTTTATCTTGAGTTACGGTTTTGGTCAAGATAAATTACGACCAAAATACCCCTATCAAAAACCAAATATTTCCCCTGGCATTTTTACTCCAATCGCTTGTTTTTATTGCCCTTGTAGACTAGCAGGTATTCAGGCAAGAAGACGATTAATTGTAGAATGATAAACATTCGTTCTCTAATTGAAGGAGAATCACGTGGGGAATTTATATTTCACTAACCAGGCGAATAATCGAAAACCCAAAAAACTACTAGATCGAGCCAGGGAAATTATCAGGCTAAAACATTATAGTATACGAACAGAACAGGCCTATATTGGTTGGATGTATCGATATATTATTTTTCATAATAAGCGTCACCCTAAAGATATGGGAGTACCTGAGATTGAAGCCTTTCTCTCCTATCTGGCCGTTGAAGGAAATGTTGCCGCATCGACCCAGAATCAGGCTTTTAATGCAATTCTTTTTCTTTATCGTCATGTATTGAAAATTTCTCTACAGGATGAAAAAATTAATGCCATTCGGGCCCAGAAAAAAACAAACCTCCCGGTTGTTATGACAAAAGAAGAGGTGGAACGGGTAATCAAAGTAATGTCAGGGCAGATGCAATTGATGGCTAAGCTACTTTATGGCAGCGGCTTACGATTAATTGAATGTCTTCGGCTTCGCGTTCAGGACATAGATTTTGAAATGAATGAAATAACCGTGCGTAACGGCAAGGGTTTTAAGGACCGCATCACACTTTTGCCCGAGCCTTTGCAGGCGCGATTGCATGAACATCTTGACAGAGTGAAGATATTACATGAAAAAGATCTTGCTGCTGGTTTTGGTGCCGTGTACTTACCATACGCCCTGGAACGTAAGTATACAAATACAGCCCGAGAGTGGGGTTGGCAATAAGTCTTTCCCGCAAACAACAGGTCAAGGGATCCACGGTCAGGAAAAATCCGCCGTCATCATGTTGACGAAAGCACCTTGCGAAAGGCGGTCAAACAGGGGGTGCGACAGGCAGGCCTTGTAAAGAAAGCGACACCACATTCTCTGCGGCATAGTTTCGAAGTCTCTCTTTGTTCGCTATCTGCTACCCATCTACTTATGGATGGCACGGATATCCGCTCTATTCAGGAACTATTAGGCCATAAGGATTTAAGCACAACGATGATTTATACGCACGTCCTCCGTAACATGGGCATACAGAGGGTAAAGAGTCCTTTGACTTTTTAGATCCTATCCTTTCCCTTTCAGAATTAAAGTAAAGACATCAATCATGCTCCCTGACTTGACCCCAAAACAGCAACATTTCCTCGAATACCTGAAACGAAAGCACGCCCAAAACGAAGGGACGCCAAGTTTGCGGCAGGCAGCTGCTGATATAGGTATCAGCCATATGGCAGTCGCTCAGTTCATTCGTGCCCTGGAAGCTAAGGGCTATATAAAACGAGATGGCCGCTACAGTCGCAAAATTATTTTACAGGATCATGACAGACCACTTTCTGAAACACAACCTTGGCGACAAGTACCGATCATAGGTAAAATAGCCGCCGGGCTACCGTTGTACGCCCAGCAGGAGTGGGATGGCACTATTGGAGTAGATGGCCAAGTATACCAAGGGCGTAATCTCTTTGCTCTGCGAGTTGTCGGGGATTCCATGAAAGATGCGGGAATTCTTGCATCTGATCTGGTTATATGCGAGCCGAGGCAATACGCCCATAACGGCGAAATAGTCGTTGCTCTGATTAGAGAAGAAGCCACAGTTAAACGCTTTTATTTAGGGAAAAATCATATCGAATTGCGGCCAGAAAACAAGGCGTATCCTGTGCAGCATTTCGAGTTTGGCGAAGTATTGATCCAGGGTAAGGTGATCGGTGTAATTCGCGGTCCAGAGCAGTTAGCATAAATATTATGCAGATTTAACCAATAAAGTGGGAAGCAGATCTTTATCCCCGACCTTTGAGGGCTATTGAGGAACTTATCAAGGATAAAGGTCTGTTCCTTTTCACTCCCGATGGCCCTTGTATTTCCTGCTACAGGGGCCAATCAAACAAACAGGAAGATACTGCCGGAAAACAAGACAGAAAAATTAAAACTTTTTCAACTCCTTATAATTAACCCCCTTGGCATAATCGATAAGATCCTGTTCTTCAACCCCCTCCCCGTTAACTTTGACAACATATTTATTGGCCACGGCAAGCTGGATATCTCCTCTCTTTGAAGAGGGATCGTATTTCAGGACAGCCTTCTGTCGTTTGATCTTCATCAGCTTTCCACCATCTGCAGTGGCATATGCTGGATTTGTCAGCATCATCATGACACCCTGAATCATTGGTGAGTCCCCCATGATTTCAACGGTGACCTGCTTATCCTTGTTATAATAATTCTTTGAGGCGCCGGCCATTCCTCCAAAAAAGGCTGCACCAGCACTTTTGGTGTCACCCTTCTCGGCCCTCCATCCCTCCAGGGGTTCCGGTAGAAATGACTGCATGTTTTCGCTTCGCAGTTGGCCTAGCAGTTGTGAAGCATAGTCAAGGCTGCTTTTTGCCTCGATGTAATTTTTCTCCTCATAATATTCTTTTGCCTCTTCAATTGATTCCAATATTTCATCTTCTGCAGATACGGTACATATTGCAACAAAGGAAAAAACTATGGCCATTGCAACTATTCGATACTGTTTAACTAATTTCATACTGCCCCCTTTCTTTTTCAATTTTGGTAATATGCAACCAGTAAAATTACAAACCAAGTCGGTTAAAATAAAAAATATATTCTGTGACTATACTCATATACTAACCGAAAACTTCAAAAATATAAATTACTGCTAAAAATAGCTATCAATTATCTGGTCCACTTCCTTTAACCACTTTTTTCGTTGCTTTTCCGAGCTTACGACTATGATATTGAAGGTTCGCCGGAAAAAAGTTTTTACTCCGCATAGATCAAAAATGTAGTTTTTCCAGATGGTTTCCAACGGATCTTTAAATATGTTTTCTTCTCTTTCTGTCTCAGTATTAGAGGTATTGAAAACGATAGCGGTCTCTGCCTTCAATAAACCGTTTGGAATCCCCTCCCCTTGGTCCTCTTCTACAAACTCATAGGCGATGCCAGGCCGAATAACTCTATCTACCCATCCCTTTAAAATCGCAGGAGGTTGTCCCCACCAGTTTGGATGTATGATAATTATGCCTTCTGCTTCAGAAATTTCGCAACAGTGGTTTTCTATCTGCTGCGGTAGAATGACATCTTTTGGTATTTCATCGGCTGGTAATAAAGGATCAAATTTTTCGTCGTATAAATCATGAAAAATGACCTCGTGATCCTTCTTATGCAATGCTTCAATGGTAGTCGAAGCTATTGCATGGTTAAAGCTGTTTGTATTTGGATGGGCAAGGATTACTGAAATTTTCACCTTCGTGTGCCTATAATTGCTCAATTATTTTGTATATTGCGAGCTGCTCTGAAACTACAAATATATTTCTCCTTTTGCAAACAGGATTGCATGACCTGAAATCTTCACACGATCACCTATCAGTTCACAAAAAAGCTCCCCTTTCCGGCTGGACAGTTGGCTGGCATGTAATGTGTTTTTATTCAGTCGTTCTGCCCAATACGGGATGAGAGTGCAATGAGCTGAACCTGTAACCGGATCTTCATCCACTCCAGCGTTGGGTGCAAAAAATCTTGATACAAAATCTACGGTATCTCCGGGTGCTGTAACGATTACTGCAAAATACTCTCTTATTTTCTTAAGTCTTTCGAAATCCGGTGATAGCCGTATAATTTCATCTTCATTTTCAAAAACTGCCAACAAATCTCTTGATGCCAATGTCATCATGGGCTTTGCCCCCAGCGCTTCGATTAAAGTATCCGCCACTTCTGTTTGAACCGGAGGCCTGGACGGAAAATCCATGGAAAGGAGTTCTCCTGACCTTTCAACCGAGAGCATCCCGCTTGCAGTGTTAAAATTAAGTACTGAAATGTTTTGATTATAATATTTGAAGAGTATGAAACCACTGGCCAAGGTGGCATGACCGCAAAGATCTATTTCCACTGTCGGAGTAAACCATTTCAGATCATAATTGCCGGATGATGTTGATACAAGGAATGCCGTTTCTGAAAGATTATTTTCTTCAGCAATATTTTGAAGTATTTCAATGTCCAGCCAGGAATCAAGAACGCAGACGCCTGCAGGATTACCCCCGAATGGTTTTTTTGAAAATGCATCGACCTGATAAAAGGGAATCTTCATAATTCTTATGTGTCCTATGCTGCCTTCCAACTGCGAACCTGTCTTGAAGTTTGCTAAAACGACAACGATAAGTGATTATACCAATTGTTCATCTGTTTTGGCTGCCATTATTAAATCATTTACATGAAGCCCTTTCAGTTTGTGGGACCACCAGGTAACAGTGACTTTTCCCCATTCCGTTAAAATGGCTGGATGATGATTTTCAACCTCAGCTATGGTTGCTACTCTGTTGCTGAATGACATGGCTTCCATAAAATCATTGAATGTATAAGATTTTGTCAGCCTTTTCATGCCATCAGCTTCAATAATATTCCAGTCCGGCAGTTGTGGCATAAATTCATCTATCTCTTCTTGAGTCACCACCGGTGCATCAATTCTGCATGGTTCACAGTGCTTACTAACAAGATCGATCATTGCCATCCCTCCCATGAATGATTTGAATAAGGTTTCAGTTTAGTTGTATGATATTATTCATCTTTTGCTAATACATTGCTCCAAACACCCGATCACTTGAAGACGGAAACTGTAGTTATAAAAATGTAGTTCACTTCACCATACATGTGGGCTATGTAATCGTGGGCTTTTTTATCTATGGTGATACAGAATGGATGAATACCGGCTGCTTTGGCCTCTATCAGGGCATGTCGTGTATCTTCTATTGCATAATCGCCCTTGTAATCATCATAATCTTCCGGTTTGCCATCGGAGAGAGTTATCAATAAACGCACTTTGGAATCAACTTTTTCCAGCATCCTTGTGAGGTGTCTGATAGGCGGCCCCATTCTTGTGTAATCTATAGGTTTGATAGCTGCTATCCTGCCCTTTACTTCGTCGTTATAGTCCTCATCAAGTTGCTTAATATGGTACAACTCTGAACGCGTCCTGCGCATTCCTGAAAAGCCATAAATTGCATAACGGTCTCCTAAAATTTCCAGGGCTTCACTCATAAGCACCAAAGATTCTTTTAGGGCTGTGCTCACCCAGCCTTCAGTGGATGAAGACATATCCACCAGAAATACAGCAGCAATATCTCTCTCATCATTGGAAAGCCTGATATACAGATTTTCAGACGGGGAAAGTCCGGCCCTGTGATCTGCAAGACTATCTATCAATGCATCGAGATCAATTTCATCACCTTCCTGTTGCCTTTTTACAAAACGATCCTGCATACGCAGCATTTCAAACTGCTTTTTCAACTGGATCAAGGAACCTCTATACTTTGTCAGGGTTGAATCCATAAAAGTTGATTTTATTGGATGCAACTCCTTTTGCAGTAATTTGCACCAATTTTTTCGAAACCCGCCACGCCTGAAATCCCACTCATTATATACAACAGGGCCAGTCAGTTCCTCCCCTCCTTTCGTTTCGGGCGATTTAAAATCACTGGCAGCCCGGCCGGCAATTTCCATTGCCGAAGAAATGTATGTCGCAGGTATGTGCCCCAGATCGTCAACTATATCATTCATAAGTTGCTTGATGGTTTCAGGAACTTCCAGCTGTTGTCCATCAATGGTTATAAAATCTAATGGCTGGTTATTCTTCTGTTTCGGTCTCTCTTCATTTTGTGCTGCTTTTATTGGTATAATTGCAGTCGCATCTTGAATGTCAGTGGAAACAAGGTTTGTATTTTTTTCCTCCAACTGTTGCTGTTTTTTTTCATTAGCCTGTGCAGGAAGGAAAAGAGCAAAAGTATTGATAAATTTTTGCTTGTTTTTACTCCTCATCATCAACCGCTCAGATTCAATTTCAGCAGGCTTTATAATGCCCCAGTACAGAGGGAACTCGATTTGATTGTAAGAATCTCCTACACCGCAGAGAAGCTGAAACAAATCATTAGCCGCAACCATGAGGTCATAGCTGTTTTTTTTAAGGCTGATGGCTGAGGAGCCAGCCGTGATCAGCTGTTTCAATGCTATAACAATTTTACTTTTACTACTTACATGTCTGGTATTTGCTTGATGAATCTCAAGTCTGTTACGTATTGCTTTACAATCCCGCATTAGACCTGGGAATCTATTGTTCATCCACCCAATCACAACTATAGACGCCATTAATTGGTAAAGATCTTGTATGAGTACACGATCGGTGAATGACGCAATGAATTCTTTAAGGGAGATTGTGCCGTCCTTTTGTGATGTATTTATAGCTGAAAGATTCAACAATGCAGTGTGATTTGAAAGTTGACGATCGGCAAAGACATTACAGGCCAGGAGGCCACAATGGTATGTGATTATTAGTTTGTATAACAAAAAATTATCTTCACCCTCAGTAAACAAAGATATACTTTTCGGAATAAAGATAGCTGTTGTGTCCGTATAGATGTCATCGGACGCAAAAAGATCAAGATTGCGTCCTGACATGCCCCGCGCGTAAGGCAACAACCTGCCAACAATTTCATCAAACTTTAGACCTGTTTCACCACGTATTTTGCAGAGAAAATTATTCTCGACATCCACCATAAAACTATTGGCCTGTTTGAGTCCCTGTTCCTCATAGATATCAAGAACAGCTTTTACCCAGTCTGCTAGTTGTGAAGGATGCAGACAGGTAAGACTTTCCGTCACCCGGGAGATGAAATTATAACAGAGTGCGTGGCTGACAGGCCAGATGACACTAACTTGATTGAGTATCTCGCGTTGGGTGGCATCTTCCAGCCCTGATAAAGGTTGAAGATATTCCTCAACCTCCCATTCATTAGGTGGCAGGTTATCGGCTACTGCGTCATAAAATCTCTCTTTCAGCCTGTCAGGTACCATTGGAAATTTATTATTTATTCAACTTTCTGACTTTTGCTATCTGCTTAAGTATCCCGCGATTTTCATTAAAAGATAGATCGTACCATCTCATCAATTGCGCCAATCATTTCATGATCATCCGTTACGGTCTGAGTTATTGCCGTATGACAGGCTTCCCGTCCATCAAGTCCACTCTGCATGAGTTTGCCGGCATGAATCAACAACCTTGTACTTGCTCCCTCCTGCAATCCTGAATCTTTGAGGCTTCTTGTCATTGCTGCCAAACGCACCAGGGAATCAGCTGTTCCTGCCCCAACTCCTGTCTCATGCTGAACAATTTTTGCCTCCATTTCCGGAGTTGGATAGGTAAACTCCATTGCAAGGAAACGCTGTCTGGTCGACTGTTTAAGATCTTTTAATACAGATTGATATCCTGGGTTATAGGAGATTGCCAGCATGAACTCAGGTGGTGCGGTTAACAGCAGACCCTGTTTTTCAATTGGCAACTCTCGTCTGTCATCTGCCAAGGGATGAATAACTACCGTAGTGTCTTTTCTGGCCTCTACTATTTCGTCCAGATAACATATGGCCCCAGCCCGCACAGCAAGCGTCAGAGGACCATCCATCCATACTGCTTCACCACTTCTGATAAGATATCTTCCGACTAGGTCACTTGTTGAAAGATCATCATGGCAGGATACTGTAATAAGCGGGCGGGAAAGCTTCCAGGCCAGGTACTGCATGAATCTGGTTTTTCCACATCCGGTCGGACCTTTAAGGAGTAATGGGATACCATGCTCATTTGCCTGCATGGCAATTGAGAGTTCATTCCCTTGAAAAAGATAATATGGTTCATGGTCAATAATGTGCTCTTCTATCTTTTTTGCAATTTCATTCATACTTTCCTCTTATTGATAATAATTCCTATTTCAATACGACTATATGATAAGTATGGAGACGCTGATTCGCAAGGGAATGGTCATGCAATGAGAAGACAAACCTGCAGATAATCCATTAAGACTTCGATGATTATTGAAGGTTAATAGCTAAATCAGGAAGTAATCGATCTTGGTAAATCCTGACAGAGTGAATCAGAGAGGAGGAGCAATGGTAACTATAATTCTCATATCGGTTATAGCACGCACACCATGGGGCTCGCTGATATCAGACACTAGTATCTCGCCTGTTTTGGCAGGTATTGCAGCATCGTCTTTTCCAAGGAATTCTCCTTCACCTTCTATCACTAATATGGAGAGCTGCCCTTCAAGTTCATGTGAATGGACCGGAAAAACGATTCCAGCTGCGAGATTGAAATTAATGATCCTGAAATATGCTGAATCATGGACTAAAAATTTCTTCATGTGTTTTTGATCAAATTCACGTGTGGTGTTCAAGTCAATTTTCTTCATACTATTAACCTCTTATTTATTGTTAACTGGATTAATGAAACACCTACAAAAGACTTTAGGGATTCTGTGAACATTTTAGTATGGTTTATTCTGTTATTCCTTGACTTGAATCAATTGGGAACCATAAATACGGATACTTTCTCAGCATCGCATTCATGTTAATGATGTGATTTATTCAAGGTAAATCACACTCATTATTTCCTACTTATAAAATTTCTCTCCCGGATTACAGAATATTTAAATTTCTTTTTAAACTTTCTTTTCAGTAAGAGTCTATTGTAGTAGGTCATGGGCGAGGTTGAGACCTTTGCCTTTCCAGCAAGGGCCACTTCTGGATCAAAAAGTACATCCACCATGTGAACCGTTGAACATACTTTACTGAGAAAGTGGCTGCAACCGGCGCAATAGGTCATAACCTGTAGCGTATCTGTCTCTGTCTGTCTTTTTTCACCCCATTTTTCAGCTAATTTTTTATTAAGAAACGGTACAGCTGCACCTTCGCCGCAGCAAAGTGTTTTTTTCCCATTATGCTTCATCTCCCTGATAGTGATATTTTTCTTTGCAGCGATAGAACGAATAGACTCTTGAACAGAAGCATCAAACCTTACGACGCAGGAATCCTGAATAGACACTGTTCCGGTTATTTCCGCCGTGTCGGGCAATCCAATTTCATTCATAGCCTCATAAACTGTTTGTGTTTTAAAATCGCTGTACTTGGAAAAAATCTTATAGCAACTGGGGCAGCCGGTGAGAATGTTTTTTATCCCTCGATTTTTTAGATACTTTTTCATCTCTCCAAACATTTCATTAAAATACCCTTGGCGGCCTAGATCATGTGATGGCTTTGTGCAGCAATCCATAACCAAGCCAAGATCCTGATAATGTTTTTCAAGATACTCAAACAACCTGAAAGTATTGAGTGGCCTGCTGCCTGTTAAGGCACATCCCGGAAAAAAAATTGTTCTACATCCCTTAGGTAGGCCATATAATGAAAACAATCTTGAGGTTCCACGACGTTCATAATTTCTTAAAGTCGCATGTTCTTTAAAATCTCCTTGACCTCGGTCAACAGCTTCACGTCTCATTTCTAAAAACATTTGATCCGGGCTGATATCCACCGGACAGACTCCGCTACAAAGTCCGCAGATGCTGCATTCAAAAGACATCTTTAGTTTCAGCGAATCGGTTGGAGTATATTCTTCGGCAATTCTTCGCGGTGTACCATATTTTTGTAAAAATGCGCATTCCTTAACACATAAATTGCACTCAATACAGTTTTCAGCGCAATCTTTTAAGGATTGTCCTAATCCTGATCGTACCATTCCCAGAATGGCTGCTGGTACTTCGCCTGGCTCTTTATTTCTTTTCATATCTGTATACAAAAAATGAATTACCCCGCTGCAGAAAAGCATGAGACTTCGAGCAGCGGGGTATTAAATCCTAAAAGAGAATAGATGGCATCACTATCAAAGCTGCCATCTATTTGAAAGTATAAAAAAATGAATTTCTTTTATTTCTGGTACCAGGCCCCCTGCTCATTCTGCAACCATTCACCGGGCTTGGCGTTTTCTGCATTCTTTTTTCCTCTTTGGATACCGACAATTTCCACTGTGGTGCCGGTTTTTTGGGCAAGTATGCTATACACTTGGTTTCGGTCTGCATTTTCTGCATCGACAAGATCAACCATTTTCCTGACTTCAGTAACAAATCCCAGAAATCCCTTATAATTTTCTCCGATAACTCCTTCCGCCTTGAGAGCAATAATTTCAGGAATGCGAGCACGCATACGCTGCTTAACATCCTCCGCAAAGGCATTAACTCCGGAAACAAAAACCAACATAATTGCAAGCGCCAAGATGAGCCTGTATACAAATTTTGC
>CAMYJP010000123.1 GCA_947258675.1 uncultured Desulfobulbaceae bacterium
AATGAGAAAATTGCTGACCTTTTTATGACCCCTACTACCAAGAGGATGGAATCTGTCCCTCGGTTGTAAGGATCGCAGGGTCATGGGAAAAGTCACCAGGTCAAGATCAAGGAAGTCATAGGTTCGATCCCTTTTTTCCTGGTCGGTCGGCAGATCATTTTTGCAATCAAATTCAAAAGATGATTTCAACTCTTCAATTTTCCATTCGCCAGGGCCTGTAATAATAGTTTCAAAAGAGGAATGCTCCTGTTTAGGAATAAGATTGCCTCTTTTGGAAGTTTTACCTATTGGATAGAAAAAATACAGCCTGTCTTTGGTTCTGAGAACCCGGAGTCCTTTATGCAAATGAATTATTTTTCCTTTTTCCGAATTTTCTGCAAGAAACAAGACCTGTTCGATCTGTTTATATTGGGGCTTGCTCTTCATCCTTAGTAAGACTGTCTCGAGAATCCGTCTTTTTATGGCAAGAGGCTGATGGGAAAAACGCGGTAGATCAAGGAAAATGGTTGGTGGTGTATCTTGTGAGGTGTCAGCCTGCACATCTCCAGGAATTTTAACTCTACTGTCTTGCTCACGATCAGGGCAGCTAATAATCCCTTCTGAGACATCACTGGTCAAATTTGCAAGCAGCTCTTCTTCCTCTTGAAGAATAGTGGAAACCTGCAGGAGAGTTTCTTGGATATTCGGATTGAATTCCCTGGCAATGTAAGGGAGCAGGTCAAGTCGAATTCTGTTTCGTAAATAAATGCGTTTCCTGTTGGAACTGTCTTCAACAAAATCAGCATCAATTTGTCTCAGGTAGTCGAGCAATACATTTTTAGGCGTCGTGAGAAAAGGTCTTATGTAGATACCTTGCCGCATGGTCGACATACCGGAAAGTCCTTTCTTCCCTGATCCTCTTATCAGCCGAAGGAGGATCTCCTCTGCCTGGTCATCAGCAGTATGGCCGAGAGCAATTTTTGTGGCCTGGTGTTTTTCAGCAATTTTTTTAAGAAATTTAAAACGAAGCTCTCTTGCCGCCTGCTCAATGGAAAGCTTTGTTTTGCGGGAATGCTTTGAAACATCTACCTCACAGCCTTCAATGACTATTTGTAACTCATCAGCCGACTTTTTTACTACTTCAAATTCTCTCCCACTTTCTTCAGGCCGTAAACCGTGATTGACATGTGCAGTTACCAGAGTAAGATTCAAGGAAGTGGATAAGCGCGCTAATATATGCAAAAGGCTTATTGAATCCGGCCCCACCGGTTAGGTAAAAACCAGCGGTAGAAAAGTTACATAAAATATTTTAATACGTGAAACACTCGTGGACAAAACAAAAGACAATACTTCGTTTTTTTACGGAATATGCAAGTATGAGGATGTGCAATTTTTTTTTATTGCCGATTCTTCAAGCAATATAATTCATCTTTGTTTTTCCAAGGACAAACACGATAGAGCGCTAAAGAGGCTATCTGATTTATTCAAAACTGTGCAGCTTATACAGAAGGGAAAGGTTAATTATCATATTTGTCAACAGTTTCAAGCCTATATGAACGGTGAACAAAGACAGATTCCAGGTAAAATTCAAACTCCATTCTATGAGCATGGTACTGAATTTCAGAAAAGAGTTTGGCAGTCCATTTATCAAATCAAATATGGTAAAACGAAAACGTATGTTGAAATAGCAGAAGCTCTAGGGAACCGAAAACTTGCAAGGGCTGTGGGAGGAGCGTGCAACAAAAATCCCTTGGCATTGATTATTCCCTGTCATCGAGTTGTAGGAACAAATGATCTAGGTGGGTTTGCAGGAGGAACGTCAATGAAGAGAAGACTGCTTGCCATTGAACGAAAACAGCAAACACATCCCTAGCAAAAGAGATTCACGGAGGAATCTCACTACATTCAAAGAATTAGAGAAATTTTAACTTTTCAGGCTGGATACCAGAGTCTGAACCGACTGCTTGGCGTCCCCAAAGAGCATCATGGTATTGTCTTGCAGAAAGAGTTCATTCTCAATGCCGGCAAAACCTGGATTCATACTCCGTTTAAGCACGATTACGGTTTGAGATTCCTCAACATTCAAAACCGGCATTCCGTAAATCGGACTGGCAGGATTGGTTTTTGCTGCCGGATTTACAACGTCGTTAGCACCGATGACAAGTGATACATCAGTGGATGAGAAATCATCATTTATGTCTTCCATGGCAAAAAGCAAATCATAGGAAACATCAGCTTCAGCCAGAAGGACATTCATGTGACCGGGCATTCTTCCTGCTACCGGATGGATGGCATACCTCACTTCCACTCCCTGTTCCTGAAGATAATCACCGAGCTCACGAACGGTATGCTGCGCCTGAGCGGCGGCCATACCGTATCCCGGGACGATAATAAGCGAGGAAGCATTTTCAAGTACCATGGCCACGTCTTCGATGTCATATCCTTTGACGCTACCGGTCGCACTGCTTGCAGCCGCTACCGCAGCTTCATCCACCTTACCGAAGGCACCAAACAGGACATTGGCAAGCGAACGGTTCATGGCATCACACATTATTTTCGTTAAGAATAGTCCGGATGCGCCTACCAGTGAACCAACAACAATTAAGGCATTGTTGTTCAAAGCAAAACCGGTCATTGAAACGGCAAGCCCGGAATATGAGTTCAAAAGAGAAATTACCACAGGCATATCAGCGCCGCCAATAGGAATGACCGAAAGGACACCTAATATCAGAGAAGTAACAATGATGATGTAAAAGATTCCGGAATTGACAGGGTTACTGTAAACAATATAGGCAAGTACTGCGGTGCCAATAAGAATTATGGCGTTGACAACCTGTTGTCCAGGATAGGTTATTGGTTGGCCGGATATGAGACCCTGGAGCTTTGCAAAGGCTATCAGGCTGCCGGAAAATGTAAGTGAGCCGATGATTACCGAGAGTAAGAGGGTCGTCATGCTGAATGAACCAATTTGGGCAACAAGGTCAGCACCGAACAGCGCTCCTTTTATTTGGTATTCGGAAAGTGCAACCATAGCCGAAGCAGCACCGCCGCATCCGTTGAAGAGGGCAACCATCTCGGGCATGGAAGTCATCTCGACCTTTACTGCTGCATATCCGCCAATGCCGGCGCCGATAATAATGCCGATAATTATCCAATTGAATGAGAGGCCAGGGGATAAAAGGGTTGCAACAATGGCCAGTCCCATACCGCTCATGGATAGTTTGTTGCCCATTTTGGCTGTGGCTGGAGAACTCAGATTCTTGAGGCCAAGCATAAAAAGAACAACTGAAATTAAATAAATAAAGTTTATCGTATTAGCGCTTATCATAGCTTATCTCATTTCTCTAACATTGGTTTTGTTCATGAAATTTATTTTATGTTTCATTTGAGGAGACTGATAAATAAATTTATAAATTCATATCCGGTTCTAACGTTTTTTCTTTTTAAACATCTGCAGCATACGGTCAGTAACCATATATCCTCCAACAACATTGATCGTGGCAAAAATTACCGCAAGTATTCCAACAATCGATGTCGCATTGAGTTTTGCAGAGTTTCCAGCCGCAAGTATGGCTCCGAGAATCGCAATACCTGAGATAGCATTTGCTCCCGACATCAAAGGGGTGTGCAAGGTCTGCGGCACCTTGGAAATCAATTCTGCACCTGCAAAAAGAGCAAGCACAAAAATGTAGAGTCCGATCAAAATAGTTGCATCCATATTAATTCCCCCCGGCAGGAGCCATGGTTTTTAAGGTCATTTCGTGAACAACTTCACCTTTGTGAGTAATTAAGGAACCCTTGGTGATTTCATCTTCCAGGTCCATTTTAAAGCCGTTTTCGTCGGTTAGATGAAAAAGAAATTTTTCAATATTTTTTGAAAACATCTGGCTGGCGTGATAACTCATAGTGCTCGGTAAATTGGTGTGACCAATTATCAAGACCTCATATTTTACAGCATTTTCACCTGGTTCGGTTAATTCGCAATTACCACCCATTTCAGCTGCGAGATCAACGATTACAGAACCTGGTTTCATGCTTTTGACATGCTCTTCTGTAATAAGAATTGGTGCTTTGCGACCTGGTATCAAAGCGGTCGGAATTACTACGTCAGATTTTGCGATATGTTTCGCAATCATTTCCGCCTGCTTTCTTTTATATTCATCAGACATTTCTTTGGCATATCCGCCATCCGCTTCACCGGATTCTTCACTTTGTACTTCAAGAAATTTTGCCCCTACGCTTTGCACCTGTTCTTTAACTACCGGTCGAACATCAGTTGCTTCTACAACCGCCCCAAGTCTTTTAGCTGTTGCGCAGGCCATAAGTCCTGCCACTCCTGCACCGAGGACCATAACCTTGGCAGGAGCTACGGTTCCGGCTGCAGTCATCAGCATTGGAAAAAATTTGTTAATATTGTCAGCAGCTAAAAGTACCGCTTTATATCCGGCAATAGTACTCATCGAGCTTAATACATCCATGGATTGCGCCAATGTAATCCGCGGTATTGCATCGAGTCCGAAAGCAGAAATCTTTTGCTCGGCCAGTTTTGTAACTACATCGTGACGTTGTAGAGACTGGATGACTGAAATGAAAATGGAATCCTGTTTAAGCTGGCTAATTTCTTCAGAAGTAGGTGGCTGAACTTTAACTACAGCATCTGCCTCTCCTGTCAATTTTTCAATAGATGGTTCTATAACAGCTCCGGACTTTTCGTAGTCGGCATCACTATATCCTGAATTGAATCCAGCACCTGCCTCGATTACTACTTCAATCCCTTTTCTGGTTAGTCGCTTTACCGAATCCGGCACAATAGCCACCCGATTTTCGCCAGCAATGCTTTCCTTTAAAACGGCGAGTTTCATGTCAAATCCTTACAGTCGATTAATTAATGTCACGTGGAATGACCACATCCTAAAAGTAAAAAAACATACTGCCTGCAATAAATGTCAATACACCCGGTTATTGACATGAAATGTTGGCTTTATATTTGTTAATGCGAAAAAAGAATTAAGAATGGAATTTTAGGCGTCCTAATTAGTCTATTAAACGATAAGTGTCAAGCAAAAGGACAGGCCATTTATTGTCAAAATAACAAAAAAAAACAGTTTGTGTAAGGAAGTCATAGTCTGTCACCCAGAGGGGTGAATAGTTCTTGATTTTGATTGTTTAATAATTTCTCAGCACTGTTAAACAGGTCGTCAGGATCAGTATCATCCTCCAGCAGTAAAGGATCGAATTTGATTATATGTTCTTCCACAGTTTTAAGATTCTGTGTTACTTTATCGATTATAGTAGCTCCAGGATAATTAATAAGTATCTCCTGCAGTAGCTGCCTTGAATTTAAAAGAAGTTCCTTTTTCTGTTCATAATCGGATGTTTTTACCGCATTAATAAAAAATGTGGCTGCCTTTTTTCTCTTTGCCGCCGCAGCAAGGTTGGTGGCTTTCTCGATTTTGAGTCTTGCATTTGCCTCATATTCTGTGCCTAAAAGCATTTTGAATCCTTCAATTGCCTCATCATATCGTCGGGAATCGAAGAGATTGTTTGCTGAATCCCATTGCATGGTCAAAGCCTCCTCAGTGAGTAATCGCCGAGTTTCAAACTCCTTTTCTTCAGCTGTGGCCACATTTTCAATGGCTTTCAACAGAATTTCCCTTAATTCATTGGGAAGATATTCGGGTGTCACTCTCCGAAGAACAGAAGCTGCTTCCGTGAAATTATTTTCTTCAACAAGTTTTTCTGCCTTGGAAATGAGGCTGTTTATTAGCTCCCATAGATTTTTATCAATATTCTGCCTTATTTGAAAGGCGCCCTCGGCAATGGGGCTGCCGGGAGATATTTGGCTTAACCGGTCTGCTCGGGTAATCAAATCAAGAGGATTTTGCTGCCTGCTTTCTATGGCAAGATAATCACGCAGCAAACCAAGATACTCCCCCAGCAGAGATTCATCACCGCTGTCCAACAGGTCAAGCTGGACATCAATCCATGATTTTTCGGAATCAAAGGATTTTGAAGATTTCAGGAGGTCTTCATAAAGAACTCTTGCAGCCTGAAGTTTGCCGGAGGCGAGGAGTAGATCAGCTTCCATGCGCTGTGTTGACCAAGGATCGATAACATTATTTTGGGTATTAAGGTTTTTTTGAATCCGAGAGAAAATATTGGTGGCAGCGCCAATATCCCCAGTAAAAAGAAGGGCTAGACCATATTGCTTAGTGCTGAACAACGATAGTTCTTTATCCGGGTGGGATGTTGCATTTGCTTGATAGGTAGAAATTACCATTTCGAAGTCATAATTCTTAAAATATTGATCGAGCAGATTTTCAGTCTGCTGAACTATTAAGTCATTGGGACTGGAATCAAAGCTGTCAGAGATAAATGAATTTGAGCCTGCAGCAAGTCTTCTTCCACATTCGCTTTCTAGAAAAGCAATGTCTTGTATTAGGATTTCGTTTAATTCATGATTTCTTGAAGAAATGTTCCCATATAGTTTCCGGTCCTGGAGCTGAGAGTAGCCTGCCAGAAGCCTGTCAAATCGAACCATGCACTCATCATTGGCCGTTTGGTCAAATTGGGGGTGTATTTGGCCGTCGTTAGACTCTTTAATCTCTAGCCAGTACTGAAACTTTTTTTCATAGGCTGTAAGCCGTTTTTCAACAAAGGCAATTTGCTGATTTTCTCCTAAGCCTGAAGGCATCATCGGAAAATCTGAAATTTCTGACGTACTTTCCGGTGATGAAATCGGGTCTGCTGGATCAATAGCATAAATTGAATCTTCCTCAGGCCTGGGTTCCCGGGTATAAGTGGTTTGCAACTCCTTCGGTGTTACTACCCGGGGACGATCCTCTAATTGTGAGGATGATACTTTCGGTGGTTTAGGAGCACAGCTGGAAATACAAAAATAGAGAACACAGAATAAAAGTAAATATTTTTTAAAATGATTCATAGTTATCTCATGTTGTGAATGAGTGATTGTTTATATTTTCACCGCGGTAGATACGTCTCCCATTTGAGCTCATAGCACATTGTGCTTTAAGCTGCAAGGATTGGAAGGCTACTCCGAGAGAAACGTTTCAAGGGAATATAATTTTTTTATTACAATGTGTAAATATACAAGTGAAAGTCTGGGCCAAGTAATTATATTTTTAATGCTCATGCTCTTGGAACCAGAGGGATGACAGCCTTAATTGAATGTGTATTATCAAATCCTAGGAACAAAAATAATGAGTTGTAGACAGGGCAATTAATTATTTGTCCAAAATGGTTGGAAATAACGTGAGGGCACAAATTCACCGTTTTCCTTTGTCTTGCCAAAGGTGATAATTGTGGCTGCTTCTAACCCATGCGATGAATTTGCTGAAGATACGTCAGATGAAATAAGACCATTTCCTTTATTTACTTGTAGTTCTTTCTGCCCCACATTTTGTGTAAAAAAAGGCATTTCAGTGCGACCGCTTGAGGCTATAGCAGAAAAAGCAATATCAATGAGATCAAGTCTCGTTCCGTAATCTTCATAAAGGAGAATCGCGTTGGCCATCCGACTCCACAATGGGAGGGCACCGGCAGAGCCGGTTATGTGGGTGTTATTACGCACCATTGGCAGAGCCGGTTATGTGGGTGTTATTACGCACCATTGGCGTATTATCGTCATAACCGACATATGCTGCAATTGTGTACCCGTCGTTGCTTGTTAGTCCGCTGCCTTCAGATGCCAAGCCGGGGATATACCCCGCAAAAGCCGCATTAGTGAAACGATTAGCTGTTCCAGTTTTACCAAACAGTGGAATTTGCAAGTTGAGTTGCCGCAGTTGTTTTGCTGTATCAGGATCCTCGCTAAGCAACTTGACGTTATTTAAAGCATATCTCCCTGTGCCAAATTTTATCACATTTCTTAAAATGTTATTAACGGCCAAGGTAGTCTTAGGATCGAATATCTTTATTAAGGCACGGTCTGGTTCAAAAATTAATTCGCCGTCACTGTCTTCAATGCGCTTGACAATGGCTAGCTCGTCCATCGATGCTGCCTTTAAATCAACGAATACGCCCCCGTTTGCCAAACCTTCGAAAATTTTAGCTGTTTCAAGTAACGATATGACATTTGAGCCTAGCGGAAAAGAAAGAACAGGATCAAGTGTGCTCTTTATCCCAAGAGAATAGCCCAGACTGGTAATGTAATGCAGCCCTACAGTAATTCTGAAATCCTGAACAGTGTGTAGAACCTCTTCACTATATGGACGAAGTGCGGACAAACGTTGGTACTCATTTTCGACATAGCTCTCCAGCAGGTCCAGGGTTTCAGGGGAAAGCATGGCTTCAATTTGAATAGTATCCCAAAATCTTTCCGGAGGTTTTACACCAAAAAATAATAAGGGTGGCTTGATAATTTGTTCTAACTCGAGTTTGTTGATATATTGCCAGTTATCGGTTGCCGGTACATCCGAAATGTAAGCATAGGTCCCGGTAAATCGATCCCGGTATATTGATCCGTTTACCTGTTCGGTATCATAGTTTGAAATATCACTTTGCAGAATGAATAATTCCTTTCTGAGTTTAACAAAATTAAGAAAATTTCTTTTCAAAATAGCCAGTCGAGCCTCAACCTCTTTTTCAAGCCTCTTCTTTTGCTGACGTGACATTTTTTCGGAACTTTCTGCCAGTTGTTCGACCTCTTCCAGGTATTCATCAAAATTAAGGCCGTAGTGAAGTATTTTAATAAATTCGTATTCTCTGCTGTTTTGGTTCGCATACAAGGGCGTGTGGCGGAATTGGCAGACGTGCTAGACTTAG
>CAMYJP010000124.1 GCA_947258675.1 uncultured Desulfobulbaceae bacterium
CGCAGGTTCACTCCTTGAGGTATTTTCAAAGCGGGAGGGCTTTTCCTTTCCAGTGGGCCGGGTTAGAAATCTTTTTTTATATCCTGTCAATTTTCTGGAAGAGCTTGTTCGGGAAAAGATTAATCCCTACGGCCATACAAATGTTAAAGACAGTGTTAAATATGTACGGGAACTTCGAAAAAAATCAAAAGACACAACTGATGAAAAATTTCTTGAAGAAATTCTTACCATCCGGGTATCGATTTTAGACCCTTTTTTACGATACAGGACGCCTACTATTCCGAATCCGTTAATATCTCTCGATACATCAGCTGGGATGGCGTTGGCGGCAGGACTGGCATTAAGAGGAATGTTATCAAATGAGTGAGATCGATCTTATCCCGAATGATTGCCGAGAAAGTATCCAACGCAGGAAAGTCGGCAAAAGATTTCTATATATCTTCGTTTGTATGATATTTGCGATTGCCTTGGGAAAAGGCTGGCTGGAATACCTTCTTAAAAATGAAAAAATGGAAACCGATACCCTTAAAAACGGTGAAGTCTTTATTTTAAATCAAAGAGCCATATATGAAGAACTGAACAGTAAACATAATGACTTAAGCAAACGTCTCGAACTTCTCGATCTCCTGCGAGGAGGACCATCTGCAGAACTTATGTTCAGTGTCATAGACAGAGCAATGAACTCTTCGGTATGGTTTACAAACCTTAAATATTTGCGGGCTGGCGAAGACCAGATAAGGGAACCTACGACAAAAAATACCGGTTACTTCATCGTAGTGCCAAAAGATCAAAAGAAATCTGAAACTTCTCCCTGGCAGAGTTTGATGCGCATGGATATCAAGGGCGAGGCTCTCAGTCATTCCGCTTTAGCTGACTTTGTTAAAAAACTCATTGAGCAGCCGGAGATAAAAGATGTACAGATACAGAGCACTTCAACCAGGAGATATGCTGCCGGCCATGTGGTTGAATATTCGATTGCCGCCCTTATCAATGTTGAAGAGGACAACCCTTTATGACTCCTAATATTAATCTAAATTCTATGCCGAGCCGGATCATATATATGGCAATGGTATCTGTCATTGGGTTAACTCTACTTGCTTCCTACCTCTATCTGTTTAAGAAACCTTACCAGGAATACACTCAACTGAAAGAAAACCGTGATTTGCTGCAGAAGACAGTTGACAGTGGAACTCAGCTTTCACAGAACATACTTATTGTCAAAGAAAAAGTAGATGGTATCAAAAAAGAACTCCAGGGAGATGGGCCTGTGATGCCCCTTAATAAAATGATTGCCCATACTATTGATCGACTGGATACCATATCATCTCACCATACAATACAGCTTTTAAGTGTTAAACCAACTTCTCCCAAAAAGGTTTTCATGTTCAAAGAAATTCCTTTTTCTATTGAAGTAAGTGGACAATATTACAGTATTTACCAATGGCTCCAGGAAGTTGAAGAAGGTCTTGGTCCAATGGTTGTAAAGAAATTTGAAATAATTCCCCAATCCAGCGAATCCAATCTGCTGATGAAACTGAATATGGTTTCCTATACATCCTCTCAGGAGGGAATATGAGAATATTTCTATCAATTAGTGCAGCAATTATGCTCAGCGCTCTGGTCATATCAGAAGAGGCGGGTGCACTCTCCCGCGACCCCTTTGCACGCCCGGACATTCTCTCGCAACCGGCCACCAGCAAAGTCGACAAAAAATCTACAGTTACAGAGGCCCGGAAACTCAGGCTCAAAGCAACAATGATTGCCGGCAAGTGGTCTATAGCCAATTTAGAAGGCCATTTATTGTCGCCCGGAGATGAAATACAGGGTTATAAACTTCTGGAAGTCCATGAAGATAAAGCTATTCTTTTAAAAAACGGAATTAAGGTTACAATCGCCATGGATAGTAAAGAATAATGGGATACAAGGAATACCCAATGCTAAAAACTGTTAGTCAGAAGTTCTTCAGGGCAGCCTTGATACTCTTTCTGTTCTTCGTCTTTTTTGGAAATACAGCCAGGTTTGGCGAAGCCTCAAATCCTGTTGAGGTTATTATCCATTTTGACAAAGGTTCTTATTCCATCAATAACGAAGGCACACGACTAATTGAAGAGCTAGCCAGGAACTTTTCACAATGGCAGATACAATCCATTCTGGTAGAAGGATTCAGCGACTTGACCAAACCTTCATCGTCGCGCTCCTATTCCGACAATCAAACTTTGAGCAAGCTTCGGGCAGATAGTGTTGCTCATATGCTGCAAGATTTGACCGGCCTGCAAGAATCTTTATTTAAAATTACAGGATATGGCACCGAACAATCTGCTTTTCCTAACGACACCGCAGAGGGACGTGCCGCCAACAGGCGGGTGAAGGTGACTATAATCCGTATGGGTGATACTGTTGTAAATTCTGAAGATCTTCCAAGTGAAGAATTGATTACAGCATCATTTAATGATGTTCCCATTGCCGAAGCTTTTGAGATGCTTTCGAGAAAGGAACGGATTAACATTCTTCTGGAAAAGGGTGTTGAAGGAAAAATTAATGCCAATCTCTATAACATGAGCCTCAACGAAGCAATTCATGCCTTAGCCGAATCCGCCGGATACTCTGTAGATCGGCAGCATCGTGGTTATCTTATTATGGCCGAGGACAAGATCCAGGAAGAAAAAACAATAATCCGTACTTATAAGGTTCAATATTCTGATCCGGAAGAGGTTAAAGATATTCTTTTGGAGCACAAGTCCGAAGCAGGTAAGATAACGGTTCTTAAAGACCGAGACATGCTTGTTATTGAAGACATTTCAGAATCGATTGAACGCATGCAGGCCATTTTAAAGGAAATAGACAAGCAGCCGAAACAGATTCTGATCGAAGCTAAAATTCTTGAAATTACTCTGGATGATACTGAGACTTTTGGATTGGACTGGTCCAGGCTTTTAAACATTGGTAATGGAACCGGGTCAATCGGGATGCAAGGATTTGCCTCAGACAGTGCCACAGGTTTTGTGGCAAAACTGACCGATGCAGACAAGATATCCATGGTCTTAAACGTTCTTAGTGAAAAAGGCAGAGTGCATACTCTCAGCACTCCAAAACTATTAGCCCTGGAAAACCAGGAAGCCTCGGTTATCATTGGTGACCGCCAGGGCTACAAGGTCACAACTACCATCAATCAGGTAACCAATGAAAGCATAGAATTTCTTGAATCGGGTATTATCCTTAAGGTGACGCCTTCAGTTGACGAGCAGGGACGCATACTGATGAATATCCACCCAGAAGTTAGTACCGGGGCCATTGCCGGCGATATACCCTCCCAGACTACAACGGAAGTAACCACCGACCTGCTGGCGGAAAACGGCCAGCCTATATTCATCGGCGGCCTCATAAAAAAGATTAGTGACCGCAGTCGTGATGGATTACCCGTTCTTGGTGATATTCCACTTTTGGGACTCCTCTTTTCAAGTACCAAGGATATTATAACCAGCAAAGAAACAGTGGTGCTGATCACTCCTTATATTATGGGTCAAGATGGAGATGAAAAGTTTCATCAAGAAGCTGTCACTCAAATAAACCGTACTGAAAGCAATTTGGATGATACTATCCCTGAACCCATAAAATCGAATACCGGTTTTATTTTCAAATCACGGTTGAAAGAAGGAAAGTAAAAAGGTATCAAGAATTGATTAATTCCTGAATCTGCTCTGCCAATGGCCTTGGCTTACCAAGGGCATAGCCCTGTCCGAAATCGACTCCCATCTTTTGCAGCTTTTCAGTTATCGCATCATCTTTGACAAACTCAGCGATGGTTTTCAGATTCAGAGTCTGACCAATATGGTTGATAGACTCAACCATTGCTTCCAATGAAGGGTCATGGGCAATTTCCTTTACAAAAGACCCGTCGATTTTCAAATAATCCACCGGCAGATCCTTAAGATAAGAAAAGGAACTGAGGCCTGTCCCGAAGTCATCGAGCGAGAAGGAGCATCCTTCCTCCTTTAAAGAGGTCATAAACCGTTGCGCTTCTGCAAGATTACCGATTGTCGCTGTCTCGGTAATCTCAAAACATATATTCCTGTTTTGTACACCGCTTGAACGCAATTGGCCGACTATCTCATCGAGAATATTCACTTCCATAATAGTCTGGCCTGACAAATTTATAGACCACACGCATCCTAATGGCTCCAGTAGGGACCAGGATTCGGATAATTTGCTCAGTGTGTTTTTAATTACCCACTTATCAATGGCCGGCATCAAGAAGAAACGTTCGGCAGCGGGCAGGAATAGAAAAGGCGAAAGTATTTCCCCTTTTTCATCCTGCATCCGCAACAGAATTTCAAAATGAACATTATCGGCTCCTTCTTTGAAAGGCCTAATTTCCTGGCAGTAAAGGATAAAACGGTCTTCACGCAGGGCTTTTTGAATACGGTTTACCCATTGCATCTCTTCCTTGCGCCGCGTAAGATCCTGATCACCCAGTTCATATACCTGAATACGGTTTCTGCCTGTTTCTTTGGCCGCTTTACAGGCAACCTCTGCATCATCAATTATTTTTTCAGAACTGTCAGTCTCTGATGAAAATACGGCAACACCTATACAGACGCTTACTTCGTATTTCTGTTTATTCCATTCAAAATCAAGCCTGTTTACTGCCTTCAGTATTTTTTGGGCAATAGAGCCACTATCCTTCGCGGAACAATTTTCAAGCAGCAACCCAAATACGTCACCCCCTAATGAGGCTATGATGTCGTCATCCCGTACTGTGTCTTTGATAATACCTGAGACCTTCCTTATCAAAGAATCTCCAAACCTGTGACCTGCAGTCTCATTAATCACATGCATCTGGTCTATATTTATACACATTACAGTATGGGTTAGCCCCTTGTACTTGGCAATTGCCATTGCTTTTTTAACGTAATACTCAAAATTTCTTCTGTTTCGCAAACCGGTTTGGGAGTCGTAACTTGACAGGACAATTTTCGATGCCTTTTTGGACATCACTTCAAGGATGTTCCGATCACTATTTGTAAAGTCTCTTTTTTCACTTGCATTTACACATATCAGGACACCATTTGCATTTCCATCACCATCCAATACAGGACAGGATAAAATTTTATGAGGAATACCCGGACAAAGATCCTTCAATAACGGCTCCTGTGGATCATTTATAACAACACATGTGTTCTTCTCTTTGGTCCATGAATATAAGTTGAACAATTGTTCGGCAATCCATAACGAGTCTTTTAGAGTATCTCGAGATGACGTGCTGCAAAATGGTCGTTTATCATCCATCAAATAAAGCACCACAAGGTTTACATTCAAATATTCGGCGGAATTGTTGACAAGTTGTGTCAATGCCTCTTGACCTTCGGCAAAATCTTTAACTTGATCGTTGGTATCATATACCATATTGAGTTCTTCATAACGCTCAGTCAATTCAGCAGCCATTGCTTGAGCTTCCTGAGTCAACGAAAATTCACTGCTAAGACAGGCGGCGATATTTTCTATCGCAAAAACGACTGATTGTTGCCTGCCATGCTTTGCCGGATCATCACCCTGGTCGGTGAGCACGGCGATATAGCCGAATGTTTCAAGAGAAACATCTTCAAGACCCATTCCATAAAGCATTCTGCCGTTACCAGTAGGTCTGCTCAACACTCCTTTATCGCCACCTTCCCAATCTGCCGGATTGAGGTTAAAAAATCCTAGAGCATCATTAATCACATCTGTGTCAGATAAGTCTTCCGCCAAAAGTGGTATACCTTGTTTATCACAAATCGCAAGGCCTAATGCCTCAGGCAGCAATGCGTGCAACAGCCTGGAATATTTCTCAAGATCTAAAGAAGGCATGGGGTTATTTTCCATGATTATTCCCCCCTTCCGTTGTCTTAGCCTCAAAATACAATTGCAGTAATTCAATCAGTTTTCGAATGGAAACAGGTTTTTCCATAAATATCAAATTGTCGACACTACGAGCCCAATTTCTATGCTCAAACTCCATTCTTGAAGTTAAAATGCATATTAAGAATTTTCTATCCGGTATTTCTTCTGTAATGCGCAGACATAATTCTTGCCCGTTCATGCGCGGCATTTGAAGGTCAGTGACCATCACATCAGGAAACAACTCCTTAATCTTCATCAAAGCAACTTCACCGTTAGGCGCCGTATCTACCTGATAATTTTCTTTCTCCAGAGCCATTTTCAAAATTCGAAGGACATGGGGCTGGTCATCCACAAGAAGAATTCTTTTCATTTTGATTTTTTTCTCTGATAAGGCCGCTTGTATTTTTCCAAAATACTGGTGTTATAATGCAATAGGAACGT
>CAMYJP010000125.1 GCA_947258675.1 uncultured Desulfobulbaceae bacterium
ACTCATGGATAGAGCCATTTTGTCGCTGAACCAGTAAGCAAAGAAGTTCATTGCCAGGGCCATAACCAAGGCGAACACCATGCCGCTTTGACCGCCCAATGCCTGACCTGCAACCATAAATAAGACAGTAAGTGCCGACATTAAAATAAAAGTTTTGAGTATATTATTCATGTTTTCTCCATTAAATATATTAAGTTGTGAAAAATATAATATGCTTTAAGTGTAAGTTATTGAGCTTAATTTTTACTTAGCTAGTGTCCCGTTTGGTTAGTGCCATCGTTTAATAATTGCTTTGCTCGTTCGACAGAATCAATAATTGATTGAGCGCTTTTTTTCCACTTGAACGGCTTGGCATTGTCAGAATTATGAACCGTGATGAATCGGTGAATTTCATCACGGAGCTCTTTGACACTGGTAAAAACTCCACGATGGATTGATCGTCGCTCCAGTTGTGAAAACCAGTTTTCCACCGCATTAAGCCATGAAGCGCTGGTGGGTGTGAAATGCATTATGAACCGAGGATTAGCCGCAAGCCATTTTTTGACCTCTGGCGTCTTATGAGTGCTGCTGTTATCCAAAATGATATGCAGGTCAAGATCAGGCGGCATTGAGCGATTTATTTGACGAAGAAAATCAAGAAACTCCTTGGCCCTGTGCCTTTTTGTGGTCCGCCCGATGACGTTACCGGTCAACACATCAAAAGCGGCATACAGATTCGTGGTGCCATTGCGTTTATAATCATGGGTGCGGCGCTCTATTTGTCCAGGCTTAAGAGGTAGCATAGGTTGTGTGCGATCCAATGCCTGAATTTGAGTTTTTTCATCTACAGACAAAATGACAGCATTGTCAGGAGGGTTCATATAAAGACCGACCACATCAATGACCTTATCGGCAAAATGTGGATCATTGCTGATCTTGAATGTTTTAAGCCGGTGAGGCTTAAGGTCCGCAGCTTTCCAGATCTGTTGAACCTGCCAATTAGTGATATTGGCAGCTTTGGCCATGAGGCGTACACTCCAATGGGTCGCCTCTCGTGGAATGCGTTCAACGGTCATCTGCAAAACCTCTTTGATTTTTTCTTCAGAGAGTTTTTTGGGTTGCCCGCTACGTGGCAGGTCTTGTAGTCCAGCAAGACTTTGCTCCTTGAAACGCTTGCGCCACCGATAGACTTTTCGAGAAGTTATGCCAAGTTCTGTGGCTACCCCTTCTGATGTTTTTCCGGCTGCCGTCAGGAGGATTATTTGAGCTCGTTCAGCAATGCTTTGAGCCGTTTTAGGGGATCGTAACAGTGCATCAAGTGCCTGTTTTTCCTTTGCCGTAATAATATAATTTTCATGTGTGCGTGCCATGCAAACAGTATACTATACATTGTAAATAATTGATATGATTAACCGAACATGACACTAGGTATTCATATTCCATGTTTGAAAATAATCAGCGTTGCCATTTTCAAACCACATTATAAGAACGGCAGAAAGCAGGGTCAAGGCGGACATTTTTAGATAGCAAGTCAGCATCAGTATTGGAGCCGGTTGGTGTTTTTTGCTATAGAACCAATTACTGATTGGTATCAGAATATTTGAGATTGTCATTAATAAAAATTGAAATTGTTTATTCTTTGTAACTATCTTATTTATAAGAGTGTTAATACCGAATAAAGGTCTTGACCTATTGCAAGGTTATATAACCGTTACCCAACAATAGAAGATTGGGCAAATAACAAGATAAAGGGGGATGCATGCCGCTATTTGTGGGACGTCAACCAATTTTAGATAGAGCTCAGAAAACATTTGGATATGAATTGCTTTTCAGAGATGGTACGGAAAATGTCTTTAAAAATCTGGATCCTGATAAGGCATCAATGTCAGTTATTGATACAAGTTTCGGCCAAATGGGGGTCAGGAAGATTACCGGTGGCAAAAAAGCGTTTATTAATTTTACAAGACATCTGTTGCTTGAAGATTATGGTCAGTTGCTTCCCAAGGAGCATGTTGTCATTGAAGTACTTGAGAATATCGAGCCTGATGAGGAAATTATAGATGCTTGCCGTCGTTTGAAACAATCAGGATACATTGTTGCTCTGGATGATTTTCAGTATCGACCTGAATATGAAGACCTTTTTAAGTTTATTGATTTAATAAAGGTCGATTTGTCAGTAAGTGATGAAAAAGATCGTATGAATATGGCTGAAAAATTTTTACCCCTTAAAATCGAACTTCTTGCCGAACGTGTTGAAACCTTGGAGGAGTTTGAGCAGACTAGGGAGATGGGCTATAAATACTTTCAAGGTTATTTCTTCAGCAAGCCGGTCGTGATAGAGGCCCAACAGCCGCCAGAATCAAAGTTGGCCAGGATTCAGCTGCTGCAGGAAGTAAACCGGTCTGATTTTGATCTTGATCGGGCTGAATCTATTATCAAACATGATCCGACTCTATCCTGGAAGTTGTTTCGTTATATTAATTCCGCGATTTTCGGCTTTCGGCATGAAATAAAAAGTATTCGTCAGGCTCTTACACAACTAGGAGAAAGGAATGTTCGTAAGTGGGCCACAATTCTTATTTTGAGCAGTATAGCAGAAGATAAACCAAAGGAGCTTCTCCGTCAGGCCATTGTCCGAGGGCGATTTTGTGAATTGGTTGCAGAACCGGCAGGAATGCCGGAAAAAGATCAGGAACTTTTCATGACGGGCATGTTTTCCCACCTGGATACAATGATGAATCAGACAATGCATTCACTTATGCTCGATATGTCACTTGCTAAAAATGTGAAATCAACATTATTGGGCGAGCAGACTGAATACCAGGATATTTTATCCATGGTTAAATCATGTGAGTGCGCTGACTGGAAACATACTGAGGAACTTATGGGCCAGTATGGACTATCTGAAGATATGTTACCGGAGGTTCAACGGCAGGCTTTTGAGTGGGCCGATGAACTGGTACCGGAATGATGAACAGTGGTACCTAACCTTTCACAACTGCCAGAGGTTTGAGTTCAACTATAATTTCAATGAGATCGTCCTGATTCTTCATTACAACTGAAATATCCTTGTATGCGCCGGCCGCTTCATCCAGGTCTCTTTTACCTCGTATGGCATGGATAATGCCGAGGTCGTCAAGGCGTTTTTTTTCATATTGCAGGTCAAGTTGCTTCTGTGCCTGCTTGCGTCCCATAAGACGTCCCGCTCCATGGGAGCAGGACGCGAAGCTGTCTGGATTGCCCTTTCCCTTTACAATGTAACTCGTGGTTCCCTGTGATCCGGGAACAATGCCATATTCCCCTTTTTTTGCACTGGTTGCCCCTTTTCTGTGGA
Source organism: uncultured Desulfobulbaceae bacterium (assembly GCA_947258675.1). The sequence continues at coordinate 3,314 of CAMYJP010000125.1, forward strand.
CTATTACATCGTTACGGAAGTGGCTTTCTATAGCAGCATAATTATGCGCTATATTGATTAACGGATCAAAAGTAATATTTCTGACTGTATCATGAACGGCATTCTTAACCCGTTCCATCATCAATTTGCGGTTGGCAAGCGCAAATTCAACGCAATATGACATTTCAGTAAGATATTGATAACCAGTTTTGCTTTCGAGAGGACGATATGCAAGCTGCCAATTGGGAGGAACAGGACTCTTCCATTTTTTATTCAATTCCCCAGCCAACCTGTTGTAATGATTTGCCACCTTGTAACCAAGATTGCGGCTGCCGGAATGGACCATGAGCCAGATGTTCCCGTCATTTCCTTTTTGTATTTCTATGAAATGATTACCGCCACCCAATGTACCTATCTGATTCAGCCCGCTTTGATATTCCTGTTCCACAATTTTGAGGTCTTCGCTTAATTCAGGCATTAAGGATGATTTCTGTTTTTTCTTATGATGTTTGAAACCAAGGGGAATGGTTCTTCTAATTATCTGCATTATGTTTTTTATGGTATCATGATCAATATCCATGAGTGAAGTGCGAACAGCACACATACCGCAACCGATATCAACCCCGACCGCATTAGGAATTATAACCTCCTTGGTTGCCATAACACCGCCTATGGGCATTCCATATCCCTGATGGGCGTCAGGCATGATAGCGATATGGCTGAAGGAAAAGGGTAGGTTGGCGAGATTTTTTGCCTGTTCCAACGCTCCGGCCTCAATATCTTTCAGCCATAACTTAATGGGCTTTTTTTCGGTCGATATAATTTTTTCCATAATGAGTACCTATAATGTTTTACTTACACATAATGTAATCTTACTGCATGATTCAGGCAAGAAGGTACTCAAAATTAGAGAAAAACTAATTTAATTTGACGAAATTTGTCAGATGGGTTTATTTTGTGCTGTTTAGTAAAAACCTTCCTGCAAAATCAGAGCGCAAAGGAGAAATTATGAGCCAGAAGAAAATAGTGCTTCCTGAAAGTGAAATGCCTACCCAATGGTATAACATTGCACCGGATATTCCGAATGGCTTACAGCCACCGCTTGATCCGGAAACAAACGAGCCAATGGGGCCGGAAAAATTAGCGGTTGTTTTCCCCATGAGCCTCTTAGAGCAGGAGATGAGTGGGCAGCGATGGATCGATATACCCGAGGAGGTGTTGGATATTTATCGCATCTGGCGTCCGTCTCCACTGGTTCGTGCCTATAGCCTTGAGAGGGCTTTGGGAACCAAGGCAAAGATATATTATAAAAATGAAAGTGTTTCTCCCAACGGCAGCCATAAACCGAACAGCGCCGTCGCCCAGGCGTACTTTAATAAAAAAGAAGGGGTTACCAGGCTTGCTACCGAAACCGGAGCCGGCCAATGGGGGAGTGCTCTTGCTTTTGCTACCCATAAGTTCGGTATGGAATGCAAGGTATATATGGTACGTGTTTCTTTTGATCAAAAACCATATAGAAAAGCAATGATGCAGACTTATGGTGCCTCTGTCGTACCCAGTCCGAGTACTGATACAAACACAGGTCGTGCTATACTAGAGAAGGATCCAAATACACCTGGTTCACTGGGAATCGCCATTAGTGAAGCTTTGGAAGATGCCGCAACCACCGAAGGAACCAAGTATTCGCTTGGCTCAGTGCTGAATCATGTTATTCATCATCAGACAATTGTCGGCCTTGAAGCTAAAAAACAAATGGAGATCGCAGGAGATTATCCTGATGTGGTTATCGGCTGTTGTGGGGGTGGATCAAATTTTGCCGGCCTGGCAGTACCTTTTGTTGCAGATTGTATCGAAGGCAAGAAAGTTCGATTTGTTGGAGTTGAGCCAGCGTCATGTCCAACCATGACCAAAGGTAAATTGACCTATGACTTTGGAGATACGGGTCAGACAACACCTTTGATTTCCATGTACACGCTGGGGCATGACTTTATCCCACCAGGAATACATGCCGGGGGGTTGAGATATCATGGAATGTCACCCATTGTCAGCGCTCTGGTGCGCGAAGGAATTATTGAACCAATCAGTGTGCCTCAGCTTGAATGTTTTGAGGCTGGTGTGCTGTTTGCGCAGACAGAGGGAATCATCCCGGCGCCGGAAACCTGCCACGCCGTCCGGGGAGCAGTGATTGAAGCTACCAGGGATCTCAATGAACCGAAGACCATACTTTTCAACCTTTCAGGCCACGGTCTGCTTGATATGTCTGCCTATGATCAGTTTTTTGCGGGTCAGTTGCATAATTATGAGTATCCGGCAGAAGCTATTGCTGAGTCTATGAAGAATCTCCCGGTACTATAAAGCAGCCGGTTTGATCAGTTGCTTGTGAAATTTTTTAATCAACGGTAGGGTAAACTAATCTCCCCTACCGTTTTTTTGTGGTGTCTTTGGGCGAAAATTAACTGGTGTCCGTCCGGAAACCAGTTTTTCTTTCCTGCAGGGATCGGGGTCTGGGATCAAGGGGCGACATTTAATCTTATAAAATTAAACAATTATGGAGGTACCTGATCCCTGGTCTCTGGTACCTCCATCCGAAAAATCTGTTTTTCGATTGGAAACGAACTATTCGTATTGGACAAAAATGATATTTTCTTTGGTTATATCAGAATCAGGGCTCAAATTACTTGGCGAAAGACTGGTTGATAAAAATGCTATCATCGCTCTGCTTTTATTATCCTGGCTGTTCATTGCAGTTCCATTGACAAAAGCTTCAGAAACCGGCTTGAAGGTATCAGATGATGAGTTTATATATGAAATCGATCAGCTTACAGCAAATGGTGGCGTTAAAGTTGAAAAAAATGGCACAATTATTTATTCACGAAATCCGGTTAAGCCTTTTGTACCTGCAAGTATAATCAAAATTGCGACCAGTCTTGCCGCATTATCAATCCTTGGGCTTGATTATCGCTTTCAGACCTATTTTTATATAGACGATAGCAAGAATCT
>CAMYJP010000126.1 GCA_947258675.1 uncultured Desulfobulbaceae bacterium
TATACAATAAGAACGATAACAAAATTGTCTATAAAAAATGCATTATTCTCTCATTTGATTTTTTTAAAAGACTCATGTTTATATTGACTAAGTTCTTAAGCCCCTATTATTCAAATTAAAAAAAATGTGAATAATAAGTAAATTATCAAAAAAACACCCTGAAATTTCACAATCCATGCAATACTTTAAATGGCAGTAAATCGCTTTAATTTAAGGTAAACTATATGCAACTCTGGTCGATATAAAAGCAGGAACAAGATATGTTGTCTAGTATTAAAAGTTGAAAGGACTATTGATCTTACCTTTGGTTAATACTGTATTAGTACGCAAATATAGTGTTTTCCAGAACAAATAGTATGCTTATTTCTTGACATGATTTATTGACGGGTTTAAGCTTATGTTGGTCAAGAATTATCCCAAAAAACACCTTTCAGCCTATCTAACCAATTGATAAATAAAATGTCTAGTGCTTTACAGTCAGGCAATGTGTAGCATATCATAAAATATAAAAAATATTTGCCTGTTGACTTTAATACACAATATTTTTTGTCACGCAAAGGTATTGCTGATGAAATAATTTTGGACAATGGTGGATAGCCGTCTTACACATCATCGCCGATATAATTAAAAGGTAATACGGAAAAATGGATCTTAATAACGATCGGAATTCATCAAAAGTTCTGATTGTGGACGACGAGAAATACATCTGTACCGCAATATCAAGGTGGCTTCAGCCCGAAGGTTACGAATGCTTATTAGCACATAGTTATAATGAGGCTGTAACCTGTCTCAAAGAGCATAATTTTGATCTGCTCATTTCTGATATTAATATGCCTGGCAAATCAGGCATAGAACTGTTACGCACCGTCAAAGAAGAATATCCACAATTAGCGGTTCTGATGGCCACTGCAGTTGATGAAAGAAGTGTAGCCATACATTCACTCGAACTTGGGGCTTTCGGATATATGATAAAGCCCTTTGATAAAAATGAATTTATTATAAATGTAGCTACAGCTCTTGAAAGAAGACGGCTGAGCATTAAAAGTCAGGAATATGAGCGTCGGCTTGAACAAGAAGTCCGAGACAGAACAAATGACATTCGCAGCAGAGAGGAGGAGATTGCTTTAAGACTTGTATGGGCTTCCGAGTATCGGGATGATGATACCGGAGAACATATTAGACGCATAGGAATGTTCGCGTCCATCTTGGCGCAAGCTCTCCAATATCCATCGAAATTTGTGGATGATATTCGCGTTGCAGCCCCAATGCATGACGTAGGAAAAATAGGAGTATCAGACAATATTCTCTTAAAGCCTGCCAAGCTGACAACTGAAGAATTTGAAATTGTAAAAAAACATACAATAATCGGTTCAGAAATATTGGGAGGATCGGACATTCCCCTGTTGCAACTGGCAAGCAACATTTCTCTGTCACACCATGAAAAATGGGATGGCTCAGGGTATCCACAGGGAATTTCCGGTAAAGATATAAATGAAGCAGCAAGAATTGTTGCTATTGCTGATGTATACGATGCTTTATCTTATGACAGAGTCTACAGAAAAGCATTTCCACTAGAGGCAGTCCTTGAAATTATGCATGAGGGCAAGGGAAAACATTTTGATCCGGAAATCTTTGATTGTTTTCTTGAAGTCCTGCCGGATTTCAGACAGGTGCAAATAGAATTTAGCGCAAATAAGCAAAAACATTTCACCAAAAGCAAAATATCAGAAAATATCCAACTTCCCTAATCACGTTATAATCTGTTATATTCCCATTTATATGTCGTTTGTATATTTCACGCACCAAGATGGTTAAAAGTCTGCGATGGCTGTCTGCCAATCATCGTTTTCAGTGTTAAACGATAATCGTCAGTTCGATTTGGTAACAATTGTCCATTCGGAAAGTCAATTTATCACCGATGGTTACACGAAGTTGTTTCCGCTTTGGGAACGAGTTTTTTTTTGAAAAGATGAAAAAAACAAGGATTTGTAATGACAGAATATATACAAGTTGTAACTACGGTTGCCCAAAAAAGCGATGCTGTGAATATCGCAAAAATACTCCTTGAAAAAAGACTTGCCGCGTGTGTACAGATAATTGAATCTGTAGAGAGTTTTTTTTGGTGGGAAAATAAAATCGACAGGGCTGAAGAATTTCTTTGCGTTATAAAGAGCCGGAAAAATATGTATGAAAAGCTCGAGAAGGAAATTAAAAAGGTCCATCCCTATGATGTGCCGGAAATCCTTGCTGTACAAATTGAAAATGGTAATTGGGATTATTTAAGCTGGATGTCAGAAGAACTGGCTCCTATTAAATAAAATGTTCTTCTGCATTATAAGTTATAGATCATAAGGTTAAGCAGCGGTATTTCCATAGCACATAAAAAACAATTCATCAGAAGTTATAGAATCTCAAATGGAAGCAACGAACAAGAAAAGCGGATACAGGCAAAAAAAAATCCGCGAATACCAATGTCATTGCTGTAAAAAAAAATTACCATTCTGTTGGAACTGTCCTTGTGGTTTCCAAATTTGTGATAGCTGTTTCAATGAAAACAAATGGGGTATAACCAACGGCCCCACATGGATTTGTCCTGATTGTGGCAGGATAAGAAAAATGGAAGTTTAACCCACGTTGTTTTTTCTTCTAGCCACAAGATGATGCATTAAGGGACCGCGCCCACCTCCTAGTTTTATCGATTCACTTGCGGATAAAAGCTCAACCATATATCCTGCAGCTTTTTTAAAGGCTGTTTCATCATCATTGAAACCCATGTGAAAGGCTGTAAAAGCAGAGGCAAAAGTGCAACCAGTGCCGTGGTCGTTATCGGTTTTTATACGAGGATGACTTTCAGAAATAATCTTTACAGAAGTTCTTTTATATTCTCCAGTGCTCTCATCTCTTAGCACTAAATAATCAGTGACCGTGTTCTTTCTGGGATCTCCATGTCCACCTTTTACAATGATTGATCGCAGCTTTTTATGCTGGTTAAACAGAAAGAGTGCTGCCTCCCTGATTTCAGCAGCCGATTCTACATTTCTTCCGGTAAGCTTAATCAATTCTGGCAGGTTCGGAGTCATTACAGAAGAACATCCCATAACAGTCTGAGATAAAACATCTAATGCTGCCGGATCGACTAGAGGCTGACCAGTTGATGCCATCAATACAGGATCATAAATCACCTCACCTTCAAAATCTGCCAATGCCTTATGAATAATCAAAGCTATCTCACTGCTGCCGACCATTCCTATTTTAATATGGCTTACCTGCATATCTAAAAGCACCAGTTCAATCTGCCTTTGAACTATTTCGGCATCTATCGGATAATATGAATAAACACCAGTCGTATTCTGGGCAGTTAAACAGGTAATCACAGCCCCACCGTAGACCCCAAGGGATGTAAAGGTCTTGAGGTCGGCTTGAATACCTGCACCACCAGATGGATCAGAACCGGCTATCGCCAAAACCATGGTTTCTTGAGGGTTGATATCTTGCATATGCTCCAGAAAAATCAATTTAAAGTGAGACTCCACCCGCACTGCGGGTGGTCTCAGGATGCCCCCTAAAAGGGGGCGCTAGAATATTTAAAATTTTTCGGTTTTCCCATTGGCACGCAGCCGAGCACCACAGAAGCTGCCGAAAAAAGAGTTTGAGCTGTCTGTGCACCCCGCCCAGGGGCATAACCTCCGCGTGTTTTCACACTCCCGGCAGTTTCGAGGAGCGCAGGGAAGTCCGAAGGACCAAGTGACACGGGTGCCTCGTTTTCTTTGGGCAAGCAAAGAAAATGAACAAAAACTTTTCGACGGGCCGGTAGAACCTATCCGGGTACACCATCAGAGGTGGTGGGTTTCGTCAAAACTAAAAGTTTATAGTAGGGTATTAGCTCGTAACTTAATTCAAATCCATAATACTTATTTAACCTGAAAAATTCGTTAAGAATCTCAACAGAAATATCATTAATTCCAGGTAATATAGGAAATTACTCATTTTTCTGTTGAATGCATACAACATATTGTGTATATAACCAAAATTATATCAACATGTGGTATATTCTGTAACCACATGTGTCTTATATGATTGATACTCCACAAATATTCATTTCTTTTCCAATGTGAGGAACATGGCTTTACCTGCCCACAATTACGACGAAAGCAAAATAAAAACCTTGAGTTCCCTTGAGCATATCCGCCTAAGGCCAGGTATGTATATAGGTCGATTAGGCAATGGCACTGACCAGGATGACGGTATTTATATCCTTCTAAAGGAAATCATCGATAATGCAGTTGATGAATTCATCATGGGAGCTGGCAAACGTATCAACATCATTATTATGGATGACGGCCATATTCAGGTGAGAGATTTTGGTCGCGGTATTCCTCTTGGTAAAATTATTGAATGTGTTTCCGTAATAAATACAGGAGCAAAATACAATACAGAAGTTTTTCAGTTTTCTGTCGGACTTAATGGCGTAGGTACAAAAGCGGTTAATGCGCTTTCTGAAAAATTTACAGTTACCTCGTTCCGGGATGGTAAATATGCAAGTGCTCAATTTACAAATGGCATTCTGCAAGATCAGGGAAGTGGCGATACCAGAGAAAAAAACGGAACTCTGGTCGATTTTTTTCCAAGCCGAGAAGTCTTTGAAGAATTTACATATGACCTCGATTATGTAAAAAAAAGAATTTGGCGTTATGCATATCTTAATTCCGGCTTAAATCTCTACCTAAATGATGAGCGTATTTACTCAGCTAATGGTTTGCAAGACCTGCTGAGTCAAGAGGTCAATGGGGGCCATCTTTACAAACCGATTTATTACAAAGACCAGACCCTGGAATTTTCCTTATGCCATACTGAAAATTATGGAGATTATTATTTTTCATTTGTTAACGGGACTTTTACAAATGAGGGAGGAACGCATCTTTCTGCTTTTCGTGAAGGCATTTTAAAAGGTGTTAATGAATACTCCGGCAAAAAATTTACCGGTCAGGATGTACGGGATGGGATAGTTGGGACCATAGCAGTAAAAATAAAGGAACCTATTTTTGAATCCCAGACAAAAAATAAACTCGGCAATTCTGAGATAAGAACATGGATAGTCAATGCCGTTAAAAATGTAGTAAGCGGGTATTTATACAAAAACGTTGATGCTGCCGAGAGTATGCTCGAAAAAGTCCAACGCAATGAGAAGGTTAGAAAAGAACTGCAGCATGTTCGCAAAGAAGCAAAAGCAAAGGCAAAAAAAGTAACATTCAAGGTTCCGCAACTTAAAGACTGCAAGTATCACCCATCAAATGAAAAACCTTCCCCGCCTGGCAGGGAAAACATGATATTTATTACTGAAGGCCAATCTGCAGCCGGCTCCATTGTCAGTTCGCGTGATCCAATGAACCAGGCGGTTTTCTCCTTGAAAGGGAAACCTATGAATGTTTATGGACACAGTTTGCCTTTGCTCTATAAAAATGAGGAGCTATACAACCTCATGCAGGCGCTTAACATAGAAGAATCAGTAAAAAACCTCCGATTTGACAAGGTAGTCCTGGCTACTGATGCTGATGTTGACGGCCTGCACATCAGAAACCTGCTGCTTACCTTTTTTCTGCATTACTTTGAGACTCTTGTTAAACTCGGCCATATTTATATACTGGAAACACCTCTCTTTAGAGTAAGGAATAAAAAAGAGACCATCTACTGCTACACCGAATCTGAAAAAGATAAGGCTGCTAAGGCTCTTGCAAAGGGCAGAAATTCAGTTGAAATGACGAGGTTCAAAGGGCTGGGAGAAATATCCCCAAAAGAATTTAAGCAGTTTATTGACAAAAATATGCGGCTTCGGCAGGTTAATATCGATCGATTAAGTGAAATTCCCAAAGTTTTATCTTTCTATATGGGCAAAAATACCCCACAGCGAAAAGAATACATCATGGGCCATCTAATATAACCACAAATAAGCCACTTTAACCATTCTTCTCGGATGCTCAATTATAATTTACAGTCAGTAAACAAGGCCGCCCTTAATGAACAACATCACTGAAAATCCTTACGGTAAACTCCATAGATTCTTTGATGACAATTTTATGGAGTATACCTCCTATGTAATCAAAGAAAGGGCAATACCTGATATTAATGACGGCCTGAAACCAGTGCAAAGACGTATTCTGCAAACCCTGTTTAATATGGATGATGGTCGTTTTCAGAAGGTTGCAAATGTAGTTGGTGATGCCATGAAACTGCATCCTCATGGCGATGCTTCCATTTTCGGAGCGCTGGTCAACCTGGCCAACAAAGAGTATCTCATAGAAAAACAGGGGAATTTTGGAAATATATATACCGGAGACCATGCTTCTGCAGCACGATACATTGAATGCCGCCTTTCTCCTTTAGCCAAAGAAACACTATTCAACAGGGATTTAACGGATTTTACGGATTCCTATGACGGCCGCCTCCAGGAACCGGTCACCCTACCTGCAAAACTGCCCATTCTTCTTCTTCATGGAGCTGAAGGCATTGCCGTTGGTATGGCAACCAAGATCATGCCCCATAATTTCTGCGAACTTCTTGAGGCGCAGAAAAATTTGTTGAGAAATGACCCAATAATCCTATATCCCGACTTTCCGCAGGGAGGGCTTCTGGATGTATCAGGATACGAAGATGGTCTCGGTCGGCTTAAGTGTAGGGCCAAGATAGTAGAAAAAAATGAAAAAACCATCGTTATCAAAGAAATTCCCTACAACACTACAACGCAATCCTTAAGCGACAGTATTGAAAAAGCAGCGAAATCAGGCAAAATCAAAATCCTATCAATCAACGACTACACCGCAGAAGAGGTTGAAATTGAAATTAAGCTGGCGCGTGGCGTCTATGCTAAGGAAACCATCAAGGCCTTGTATGCCTTTACAGATTGTGAAATTTCAATCAGCCCAAACCTCACTCTGATTCGCGACAACCATCCGGATAATATTCCGGTTTCTGAAGTTCTAAAGCACAATACAGATAAATTGCTTCTCGATCTTGAAAAGGAACTTACAATTGAACAGGGCAGACTTAAAGAAAAACTGCATGCTAAGCTGCTTGAGCAGATTTTCATTGAAGAACGCCTCTATAAAAAGATCGAAGAAAGCAAAAGCTACAAGGATGCTATTGCTACTACACAAAAATCTTTAGAGCCATATACCGCTAAATTAGAACGATCCGTGAGCCGTGAAGATATTGAACGTCTGCTTGAAATACGTATCAAACGAATTTCACGATATGATATTAATAAGCAGCAAAAAGAGATCAAGGATATCAATCGGAACATAAAGAAGATTACTACCAGCCTAAAAAATATGGTGGTTTATACTATAGAGTATCTTGATTCTTTACTGAAAAAATATGGCTCAGAATATCCTCGCCGCACAGAAATTATGGCCTTCAAGGAAGTGAAGGCCAGGAAAGTGGCCTTATCCAACTTAACAACTGGTTATGACATGAAAAACGGAATGCTCGGATATCATGTCAAAACAGATTGCGATATGTCCTTTGCATGCTCTGAATATGATAAAATTTTACTAATCAACAAGGATGGCGCCTATAAAATAATCAACGTAATAGATAAAATATTTGCCGGCCATGATCTGATATGGGTGAATAAATTACGAGACAACCAGGTATTTAATGTAATTTATCGTGATGGCAGCAAAGGTATGTCATATGTAAAACGTTTTAAAACCCCAAAATTCATTCTCGACAAAGAATATCGACTCTTCTCCAAACAAAAAAACTCTTTTATCCAATTTATACAGACAGGAGAGGATGTCAGAGTTCGAGTTACATTTGCACAATTAAAAAGAGCCAAAACTAATTCCCACAGGATTTACATGGATGATTATCTTATCAAAGGATCCTCAGCCATTGGTAAGCGTATTTCTCCAAGAGTTGTCAGACAGGTCACTGAATTAACCGGTAAAGTATCTGAACCAAAAAATGATACTGCTAAGGAGGATCCCAAGGCTGAGACAACTGCACCTGAGGTAGAGCAATACAAACCTTCAGAGCCTGAATCTCCAGAAATTGAATTAGAACAGCATGAGGACGAGCAGGATAAAACACAAGCCCAGCCAGACCTGTCGGAAACCAAAATAATTACCCAACTAGATCTTTTCAAGAAATCCGATGATGCCTGATAACGAAAAACTTTGAAGTCTAATCAATAGAACTCCACAACCTGACATTAATAGTGTTCTAATGGTTGTTTCTGAAATAATATTTTATAGGCAATAATGTAAACAAGTTACAAATTTCAAAATTTTCTGTTCTTGCAATTTTTTCGGTATTCCAATATAAGCGCTATGTTCAAATTTTTCCAATGAGTGAGTGCATAGTATTTGCATGAGTGCTTCCAAAGAAAAAAAATTGACCGGCGGTAAGAAAATATGCCAGCTTCTTCTTGCAATTGGTTTATAATTCTTTCCAGTGAAGCTCTCATATTGCAGCAAGTCTGATTTAAAAGGAGGTATACTCCTTTTGAGTGCAGATCACTTAAAGGAATTTCGAATAGATGCATAAAGAGAAAATTAAAAAAAAACTAAATCTCACTGATAATTATATTGTATTCGGTGAAAAAAAAGTTGAGAAAAAGGTTGTACTCGTTGCCATGCCGCTAATCGTTTCATTGCTATTCGGGTTGACATGTTTACTTATTCAGCCGGTTACAACAGCAAACAAAATCATTGATTCTTCTATAAATCAAACACACCAAGTCGTTTACAAAGAACCCCAAACAAATATTAGTGTAGCATCGACACACGATCTGATCCAAAAACTTAAAGAAAAAAACCTTTGGGAAGTAGCGCTTCTGCGAGAAATCCCTCCTATCATTTTTTCGAATTACCCCAGCAATTTCCACACGCTCGAAGATATGGTTACAAGAAAAAAAGCTTTTCTTCACACGCTTCTGCCCACAGCTCTAGTGGCCTTAAAGGAAGTAAGAGAAGAAAAAAAGAGACTTAATAAAATAATTTCAACCATAAATATACCTTTGGAAGCTATTCATTTTTCTATAAAAAATAAACACTGGCAACCCCCCCTCAGTAGTTCAGAAATCAATTTTATTATCGACCTGACCCAAAAATATAAAACAAAAAAAGCCCAAAAACTCCTTAACAGGGTAGATGTCGTACCGATTAGTCTGATCCTTGGTCAAAGCGCCATTGAATCTTCCTGGGGCGGGTCACGTTTTGCCAGGATCGGAAATAATCTTTTTGGAATTTGGACCTGGAAAGAAAAAGGCATAATTCCCAACGAAAGAGAGGAAGGTATGACCCATAAAGTCAGAATCTATGATTCTATCTTAGACTCTGTCAGATCGTATATTCTGACACTCAATCGTGTACCAGCTTACAAGCAATTTCGAAAACTTAGAAAACTGACTAATGACTCAATAATTCTTGCTCAGGGACTGCTTCTTTATTCTGCCAGAAGAGAACTTTATGTACAGGAAGTCAGAAGTGTAATCAGCAAAAATAATCTGCAGAATTATGATCATTTTCTACTTGCAGGCAGGGAACCTGATAGCTATTTCAGCGCAAACAAACAATCCTATCTGCTATACAATAATGACAAGCTGTAAAAACAAAAAAAAAACCGGTTTTAGCCCTTTATTTTATCTACCTTTTTTTTTGATTCTCTTCATAAATGTCACTGGAATCTCGGCCCAGGTAATCAGCAATCAGGTTCCACAACCCACCGGCCTGAACAACCAGACAATATCAACTGACACGCCGCCCAAACAGGCTGATCCTGTTATATAAACGATTTGAAGAACAGCTTGAATATCTCAGAACAAACAATTATCAGGTTCTGCCGTTATCAAACTTTCTTCAAATCATTGCAGATAAAAAACCCCTGCCTTCCAAAGTAACCGTAATAACAATTGATGATGGATATAAAAGCGTTTATGAGAAAGCCTGGCCGATATTGAAAACATTCGGTTATCCGTTTACGGTATTTATTTATGTTAAAGCGACTGATGAAAAACATTGGGATTACATGACCTGGGATCAAGTCCGGGAAATGCAAAAGGCAGGTGTTGAATTTCAGAGCCACGGGTATGCCCATCAACGTTTTGGAACCCCCACCGACTCCATGAATGCGAAAGAATATAAAGAACTCATCGTTGCAGACTTTACAAACAGTGCGGAGACCATGCAAAAGGAACTGGGCACACGTCCGACCTATTTAGCAGTACCCTACGGAGAATATAATAAAACTATCATAGATGCAGCAAAAACTGCTGGCTATAATGCTCTACTGACCCAGGATCCCGGCCCGGTAAGCAACCATACAAATCTATATTCTATTCCCCGAGAGCCTATATTGGGAATTGATTGGTCAACAATGGAACATTTTAAAATGGTCCTTAATAGGATTGATTTACCATTTACAGACATGCAACCAGACCTTGAAAGGCTCAAGGATCCTATGCCAATTAAATTCAGCGCCAGGTTACTTTTTCCGGATAATTACAGACCTGGAACACTGGGAATTTATGTCAGCGAATTCGGCTGGCAGCCAGCTAGTTTGGATGGTAATATAATCGGTGTCACAAACACAAGACCTCTTACCCGCCGCTTAAACAGGATTGCGATCAGTGGCAGAGATAAGGATTCCGGCCGTATCGCTATTCGTTTCAGACTTATTGTTAACCAAACAAGCCTGGAAGAGGTGGAAAATTAGTTAAAACTTAGGAGCCGAGTCTTGAATGACCTCAAACGTTTATATTCTTTAATTTTTCGCTGAAATGGTCATTGAACTTCCTTGTAAAATTCTTCTTCCAAGTAATAATTCTTTTCTCTTTGACTTGTTCCTCTATTTTTTTTTATATTCATCAAGTTCAAATTTCTTAACGATTATTGCTCAATTCACAAGACTCGTTCCGTAAAGCAAAATTAGGAATTGCTTTTTTAGGTAAAAAGTGAAGAATGGCATCATTATGAATTAGCCGTATACCAACCGGGTAAACTTCAATTTCATGAGGCGGTTAATTATTTTCATATACACAAAAAAAAACACATCCTGTAAATGTGGATTGTATAGAGGAACTTTATTTTATTGGTATTAAAGGAGAAGGGACATGAAAAAATTCGGATCATTTATAGTTTCTGTTTCTCTGGCCCTGTGGATACCCGCTCAATCAGCAGCATCTCCTGAAAACATAAAAGATACCTCGGTTGCCGATCTGCAAAGAACTATACAAAATTTCCAAAACCAAATGTATCAAATGAATAATCAGATAAAAATTATCAACAGCAGACTTAACGAATTGAAAAAAAATAGCGTACAGATCAATAACAGTAAAAAGAAAACAGAGGAAAAAATTGGAGGAAGAATACTGATATCGGAAAATTTCACCATCGGCAAAGAAGAATTGAAATCTACCTCAGCTTCATGTCCACCTTCCCACCCCAATATTGTAACCGGTGGATGCGAAGGTTATTGGAAAGTCAGAATAGTCAGCTCTTATCCTGAAATCATTGGTAATGGTAGGCCGGATCAGTGGCATTGTATTTTTAATAACAATATGAAGAAAGAAGGGGACTTCAGTATTTCAGTAAGGGCGATATGTTCACAAAATTAAACTGTACCATTTTTCAAGTTTACGCTACCGGATATGCAGCAAAAACCATACATGCTCTAGGCAAAAGTAATCATCCATCATTTAATAAAAATGAACTTCAAGAGTAACAACTTGCTGCAATTTCGTCACTATAGATACATCTTCAATTGACTCCTCCAAAATGGCATTTATTTTGCAAATTTATTAACAGAATTAAACAGGTATCCTAACTTACAAACAAATTACAATTGGAAATAGCCAATGCGAATGTTTCAATATATTATACTTGAAAGCAAAGGAATGTCAGAAGAGATCTGGGCCTGCGAAATTTGCCGGAAAAAAAATCGCGACCAGATTTTGACAGGTAATTGGCGCTTAATAGATAAATGTGACAGTACTGTAATTAAATGCGATAAATGTAATGAAAAACAGACAGAAATTGAAAAACTGGCGATAGAAGTTTCAGCCGGATGACTTAATTCTCAAAACCGCCATTCTCTGGACTAGCCAGATATTGACACATAATTATTCATTACTAACACGCTCCACAAAACTTTTCATGTTGGATCGCAATTTTTCGTATTCCTCATGGCTAATGCCAGCTCCAAGGGCCACTATTTTTGCCTTTTCCTCTGTAAGAAAATCATCCGGTCCATGCGCATCAGCATTCACTGCTAACATTGCGCCTGTCTCCATGGCCATCTTTGCCACATGACCATTTGTGAGCGAATGGCCTTTACGCCCTGAAAGCTCGAGAAATATTCCCTTTTCTGCTGCAAGTTTGGCTTCATCTCTAGTAATGAATCCTGGGTGGGCAAGAATATCTACACCAGCCTGAATAGCCATCATGTTTGTTCCGGGAATCACCGGTTCGGAAACAGTTTCTCCATGTCCAACAACTACCAGAGCTCCAAGTTCCCTTGATCTTTTGCATAATTCCGCCATCATATCAGGAGGCACATGGGTCAATTCTATACCGGGTAGCAATTTTGTATTGGAATAGAGGTTAAGATCTTCAGCAGCTCGAACAATTCTCGGTATGATAAAATCTATATTGGAAGAATCTGCATGGTCAGTAATGGCAATAGCCTCATAGCCAAGCACCTGTACTCTGCGCAGATGTTCCGCAGGAACAAGTTCACCGTCACTGAATAATGAATGTGTATGCAAATCAATCATATTTAGCCTCAGAATTTCAACAATTAAAATAGATTCATATAGGACATTGGTTCTAAAAAATGATATCTGTCGCCTCAGTCATGGCGGAATGTTTGGCTACATTTTTAAACATCCCATCGTTACTTTTCTTTTCCTTTAGCCTACCGCGCAAGGAATGGAGAAGACCTTCTTCAATTACAACCTCAACCATATCACCAGGAACGAGGTTCTGAGCAGAAAAATTGACAATATGGTTAGTGCCTGACCTTCCGGTTATTTGACCAGCTGCTGCCTTACTCTTTCCTTCAACCATAACAGAAAGAGTCTTATCGATATATTCCTTGTTTCTCTGAAGGGTAATTACATCTTGCCTGCCCTGCAGCCTTTGAAGCCGCTGTGTTTTTATCGATTCCGGTAATTTCCCATCAAATTGGATAGATTTAGCATTAGGCCGATCAGAATATTTAAATGAAAAAGCCGAATGAAACCTAACTTCATCAAGAAGCTGCATAGTGGCTTCGAAATCATTGTCGGTTTCACCTGGAAAACCGACAATGATATCAGTGGTAATGGCAATACCAGGGCATATATGACGCAAAAGTTTTATTTTTTCCAGATACGTCTCAACAGAATATTTGCGGTTCATCCGTTTTAACACAGAATTGGATCCGGATTGGACTGGCAGATGAAAATGCGGGCAAAGTTTATCCACCTTCACAAAAGACTCAATAAGATCCTGAGATAAATCTTTGGGGTGAGACGTTGTAAAACGAATTCTTTCAATCCCGTTAATCTTGGATATTTGCCTTAGGAGATCTGGAAAAATCGTCGTATCAGAAATATTATTTCCGTTTACACCATACAAATTAACATTTTGCCCTAACAAGGTAACCTCTTTAACGCCATCTTCAGCATAGGACCTGATTTCATCTGTGATGTCCGCGACAGATCTGCTGACCTCTCTCCCCCTGGTATATGGAACAACGCAGTAGGTACAAAAATTATTGCACCCCTGCATTATAGTCACAAATTTTTTTATCGACTCCTTAGACAGGTTTAAAGATTTACTATCAACAGGGGAGGGGACAAAAGAAGGAATCCTAAAAGAGGATTTCAAGTCGGTCTGAATTTGA
>CAMYJP010000127.1 GCA_947258675.1 uncultured Desulfobulbaceae bacterium
ATTCATTCCTTTAATTACCATGAAAATAGCAAAAGCGATGATAGTAAAATCAAGAACAGTCTGAATAAATTTTCCATAATTAATCGTTACTGCAGCCACATCACCGACTGCTTCTTTTAAGGTAATTGCCAGTTTTGAAAAGTCTACGCCACCGATAATCAAGCCTATAGGGGGCATTATAACATCGGCTACAAATGATGAAACGATTTTACCGAATGCGCCGCCAATTACAATACCAACTGCCATATCGACAACGTTGCCTTTGACTGCAAACTCCTTAAATTCTTTCATCATTCCCATAAGTTTCCCTCCTGTTTTTTTTGAGTCATTTTTTCAGTAATTTATTTCTGCTGCCAATTTTTTATAAAAAAAAGCCTTCACCCGGATTAATGGGGGCCGGCTGAAGGCTCACAGCTTCAAGTATGTTCAGCAAAAAAAAATCATAGAACATTCCTGGAAAAATATAGTTATTGAGAATTGTTGGAAAAATAATTCCGAATAATTTCAAAGTTAAATTAAAAAAGAAAATAATCCTTCCGGATAAAGTTTAATAACGTATCACTATTACCTGGGGCGAACCATTTCCAGTGACACTGTGATATTTACATCCTTATCAACAACCCCTAGATCATAAAACTTCCCATTACCGACATTGTACTCCAAACGGTTTAACTTCAAGTGGGTATCGAATCCGAGCACCTTCTCCTTTTGGTTCAGGGGATGATCTTTTATGCCGTAATAGGTGAAAGGAAGTTCAATGGTTTTTGTCACGTCTTTGATGGTCAGATCACCTGTCACGGCATATTGGTTTTCTTCGGTGTGTTTTATACTGCTGCTCTTAAAAGTAATGAGCGGGTATTTTTCCGCACCAAAGAAATCATCGGTCCGCAAATGATTATCCCTTTTTGGTTCTTTTGTCTGGACACTTTTCACCTTAATTTTAAAGTTCATGCTACTGTCGGCCAGGTTGTCTGCGTCAAAACGAATATAGCCGTCGAAATCCTTAAAATAACCACTTATAGTAGAGAAGATATGTTTTACATGAAAATTGAAACTGGAATGGGCAGTATCAAATTTCCATTCAGGTGTAGCAGATTGGCCCTGGTTGATGGTCGCGAAAATTGTAAATAAAGAAAGTGTGAAAATAAGAAATTTTTTTTTCATATCGTACCTCCCATAATTTTTTTTAGAATGTTTTTTTGCCTGAAAGTCTTCCTTTGATTCTAATATGTTTTGTATAAATTTCGTCTGTTTCAAACTCTTCAATTTTTACTCATGTTTTAAACTATGTATCATTCATAATGAATACAACCCCATAGAGAGTTAAATTTTAAATACAAGTAGGTTTTAGATAGTAGTCCAATGGCTAAGGATCAGGGAACATAAGGCTTGAATGGGGCAGGTATCATGGATGTCGAAGATTTCTGATTCTTATAAAAAGCCATAAAGCAGCATAAATAAAGAGAGTGGTTAAAACAGTTGTTTTTGGAAGTCCAGATGAAAAGGTATCACTTACAAATAGTACGTGTAGCCCAAGCAGCACTGCTGCGGTAAAGGCACCGATTCGGTGAAAAAGTTGCCAGGATTTAAATTGGAAATTCAGAAAGACTCGCCATGTTGCAGTAACGAGCAAGATCCATATCAGCAGTAATAAAAAAGCTCCGACAATTTCCGGCCAATATTTTATTTCAATGGGAAGCGAAGTTATATTTTCCGAGGCAAAAACCAAAAGCGGGTGAGATAGAGCCAGAAAAGCCAAAAGTCTGGCATTGAGCTGATGTGTGCGGTTGAGGGTTTTTAAAGTGAATATTTGGGATAGTATTTTTAAACGACTGCTTAATACCAGTTGAAAGAGGAGAAGTGTCCCGGCCAGCAAGCCGAAAACCTTTCCAGTGCGCAGTAATGATTTTTCGATTCCGAATTTGTATCGAATAGATTGAGATTCATATATAAAAGGAATACTAGCAGCACCGTAGAGCAGACAAAAAAGAATCAAAAGGCATATTGCTCCTAAAATATACCGAGTAGACTTGGAGAGTCCTGAAACCTTCTGGCTTTTATTCTGCGCTTTCATGATACATCTTTTTTATCGTTTGAAGGTTTTCCGGTTCGTATTTTTTGGAGGATGAGCATAGCAAGGGGAATTTTAGCCCATAAAATGACTATTGCCGGTAAGGTCGATTCACTGAGTAAACGGAACAAAGAAAAAGGGGGTTCGAAAGTGAGGACTGAGAAATAGGCCATGCCGATTGTGCCGATTCCCACAGTGAATGCATTGAAAATAAAGCCCCAGGCAACGGTAGAAGGGCGTATGAAAAGAATTGGCAGGACAATGAAACTGAAAATGTTGACCGGAGAGGCCCAGAGGAAATATAGGCTTTTGTTGACCGGATGGATTTTCATATGGATCAGCAATCCACCCAAAGATAGACACATGTGGGTTACAATCAACATTTTGGCTGATCTTGAAACCATGCTCTACCAACCTAAATTTATTCAGGTCTGATCCATAGAAATCGTTAGTGGAATGGCATGTACATCATTGGTCAATGTCCGGGTATGTCCCAGAGACCATTCTGTGCATTTGAAATTGTTATTAAGGAGTTTTTCCACTTCCTGGACAAACCCTTTAAGATCGATAACCGGATGCCGGGAAAAGACATCTGGTAAACCGTAGGTCAAATTGCAGGAAAGGCATTTACCAGGCCTCTCCTCCAGCAGAATTTCAAAGTGGAGCTGATTTTCTTCCTGATCATTGCCCGTGTATTTTAAAGATATATCAAAGGAGCCTTCCTCCTTATCTCCAAATAATGCTTCAAAAAAAGCGTCAGAACGGGATAAGGGAAAGATTTTCGATAATGTTTCTTCTGAGAAAAGATTGTCAAAATTAAGTGATGTCATGTTGATTTGTTCAAAATAATTGAATTGATATGTATAAAGTTAAATAGAATCTAATAGAACTGCAAGGAGACGTCAACTGTTTGGATAGTCTAAAAGATAGCAGGAATGGGGGTCGTCCTGGTTATACTGCATCGGTTTCTGCATGTTGCATCATTGTGAGCCTGCTGCTTGATACTGGAAAGAGGGAAGTATCTGTATGGGGCAGGAAAAGGGAGGCCACATACTGATCTTTAAAGCTGTTAACCTCCGATAGTTCAAAACTGGTCATTTTTCTAACAACTTCAACCACATCCTGTCTGATATGGTTACTTAATTCACTCATCCAACTGCCAAGCATGGAACCATTGCCTACATAGAGGATTTTATCAGGGGCTACTTCAGGTAATAATCCCACGGTCATTGCGCTGTCAAGGTCAATAAAACTACCAAATGCTCCAGCAAGAATAATTTGCTCGAGGTCAGTAATCCGCAGGCCTACTTCTTCGACCAGGGTTTTGCAACCGGCATAAATCGCAGCCTTGGCCCGGATGAAGTTTTCTATGTCTACTTCATTGATAACAATGTCAATGTCTTTTCCAGACTCATCCTCCCAGGCTAGCACATATTCGTAACCGCTGCGGCCTTCTCTGATTCTTGGTGTTGCAATATTACGATTGAATTTTCCACTCCGATCAAGAACATTGTATTCAAACAGGGTGGCAACTATTACCAGCAAACCGGAACCGCATATTCCCACCGGTGGTTTGTTGCCGATCGTTATATTCATGGGTTCATAGGTGATCGGGTTGATACTGAAATCGGTAATCGCGCCGGTTGCGGCACGCATACCATGAGTGATGCCGCCGCCTTCAAAGGCCGGGCCGGCTGAACAGGCTGCGCAGACAAGCCATTCTTTGTTACCAATAACGATTTCTGCATTGGTCCCGATATCTATATACAGTGTGACGATATCAGTGCGATACATTCCCGATCCCATCACCCCGGCAACTATATCCCCGCCAACGTAGCTGGAAATTGCCGGATATACCAGGGCTACTGCATGGGTTCCTAAATCAAGATCAATATCGGTAGCGCGTATCGGCGGGAAGAAGGTTGATACCGGTACATAGGGTGCACGCCTGATATTATGGGGCTCCAGGCCCAGCAGAAAATGGGTCATGGCAGTATTCCCGGCCAAAGTAATGGAGCTGATTTCATCCTGATCGATTTTAGTCTTCCGTAATAGTTTTCTTATTATGGTGTTGATTGTTTTAATGACAAGTTCATGCATCAATTCGAGGCCTTTGGGCTTCTCAGCATATATAATACGCGAGATTACATCTTCTCCATAACTTATCTGACCATTGTAGTCTCCTATGCGGGCTAATACCTGGCCTGTTTGCAAATCGAGAAGATTGCCATAGATGGTGGTAGTGCCGATATCAAAGGCAAGTCCGAAGTTCCTATTTGACCAGTTTCCCGACTGGATGTTGACCACCATGGTCTTGCCGCGTTCATTTACCGGTCGAACCAGAGTGGCTGTAACCAGAAAATCTTTATCACGTAAGGCAACCCTGGTTTTTTTTAAAACTTGCAGGGTCATAACCAACCGTCTTTCATTATACTGGTTATTGAGTCCCTGGATAATTCGACCTGCATCAGCCATATTATCTACTGCGGCAGGCGGTGGAAGTTCCAAAACTCTTTTTTCCACCGGCGGCATAAAAAAACCTTCCCGTTTCAATTCTTCTACATTGAAAACATGCATCCTGGCCCGGTGCCGCATGGGTATATCCATGGCCAGGACACCACCCTTTAGCCCTGCCTCATCAGATATTTTGACGGTGACGTCACTTTTGACCAGTGCAATGCAGGCTTGCCTGAGACCGCCATCATATTCTGTATCGGAAAGCTTCTCGCTTTTTCCGCCCAACAATGTACCGCTATCAAGGACAACTTTGCATTTACCGCATACACCGCTGCCACCGCAGGAGGCATTTATATGAATCCCTGCCAACCGTGCGGCCTTGATAAGGGTTTCATCGTCCTTTACCTGCACAACTCTGTTGCTAGGCAGAAATGTTACACTGTGTAATTCAGAGCCATTTAAGGTCATATGCAGCTTCAACTTTTCACTTCAGAGGTGAGTTTAATTTTTTCCAATTTGACAGCACAGACTTTTGCCTCGGCAATCTTGCTGATCGGGTCAAGGGCATCATTGGTCAGCATATTGATGGCAGCCTCATGATAATGAAATGGAATAAACACTACTCCAGGAGCAACTTTATCGCCAACGCTTGCTTTAACGGTGATGGTTCCTCGGCGGGAGGAAACTTTCACCATGTCTGTATTTTTTATTTTGAGTTTTGCAGCATCCTGAGAGCTGATTTCAACAAAGGCTTCCGGGGCGGCAGCTTCAAGGGCCTTTGATCTTCTGCTCATTGTTCCTGTGTGGTACTGGAAAAGCAAACGTCCGGTTGTAAGAATCATCGGATATTTTTTATCAGGTAATTCTTTTGAGGCAACACTGGGGATAGGTCTGAAGTGAAGCTTGCCAACAGGAAAACCTTCTTTGTAAAGATAAGGAGTTCCTTTATGGTCTGATGAGGGACACGGCCAGTTCAACCCTTCAGATTTAAGGCGCTGATAGGTCATCCCTCTTAACGCCGGCCAGAGTAATCCTGCTTCCAGAAAGGCCTGCTCAGGGGTTGTTAAATATTTTTCATCATCCATTTTTTCCGGTAAAGCATAGTCAAAACCATTCAGGCTTTCATATATCTGATTGTAGCCCATTTTGAGGGTGAGTTTGCTTATGATCGTCAGATCATCCATGGCTTCTCCGGGCGAGGAAATAGCCTTTCTGACCCGTTGGACCCTGCGCTCGGTATTCGTAAAAGTCCCTTCTTTTTCCGCAAAAGAAGCAGCCGGCAGGACTACATCGGCAAGCTGTGCGGTTTCAGTCATGAAAATATCCTGGACCAGGAGGAAATCAAGGTTTTTCAATGCCTTTAACGTGTGATTCATGTTCGGGTCGCTTAACACCGGGTTCTCACCCATAATGTACAAGCCTTTAATGGTGCCTTTGATCATTGCCTCGGTCATTTCGGTGGCAGTGAGGCCGATCTTGTCAGGTAAACTACGTCCCCATACCTCCTCGAATTTAGTCCGGGCTGCCAGGTCGGTTACTTTCTGATAGCCGGGGAAAACATTGGGGGAACACCCCATGTCACAACATCCCTGCACATTGTTCTGGCCGCGCAG
>CAMYJP010000128.1 GCA_947258675.1 uncultured Desulfobulbaceae bacterium
GGGAAAAAGCAAGAAGCGCAAAACATGGCAGATAAACTTCTTTCATTTGAAGAACTCCGTTATCAGGGTAAAATTCTTACCGCCAATATCTTAAGCTCAGAAAAGAATTATGAAGAGGCAATAAATATACTCTTAGAGGCTGTTAAGGAAGAACCATCATCAAACATTGATAACCAGATAAAATTACGGTTGGAACTTGCGGCAATTTATCTGAACCACAAAAAGGTCGATGAGGCCTATAAAACATATCTTGAAATCACTCAATTATTCCCCCAGAACTATTTTGCCTGGAAACAATTATATTTTATGCGCAAAGCAGGAGGGGATGATAAGGGAGCTGAGACAATCAAACGGTATCTGGATGCTCAAGGGATAAAGATAAACCCAACTTCACAGCCGTAAAAAATAGAAAAGGCTCCAACCCTTCAGTAGCAAGAATGAGGGCTGAAGCCTTCTCGCTTTTCTTTCTTTTACAGTATCTGTTCTTTACCTAAAATCCGTTTTTACCTAAAATAGCTTTTCTGGTATTATCTTCAATAGTATTTACTGTAATATAGCAATTTGTTGTCCCAATGGTCGTTGACAAAGTCGCACCTGTTGTACTCCAACCGGTAGGAGTTCCACCTTCCATTGCAGCTGTTAGAGACGCAGCGGTAGTAATCACCGTTGCCATACTGGGGCTTACCAGTCGCGTTGCAAAATTTATCGAAGTAGCTCCTTGTGCGGCCCCATAAACTCCTTCACATGCAGCCTGTGCTGCCTCCCCTCTGATATCCTGGTATTTCGGAATAGCGACTGCCGATAAAATACCCAGGATAACAATCACAATGATTAACTCGATCAGTGTGAAACCTTTCTGATTACCCATAATTCCTTGTTTTTGTCTGAACTTGTCCATCACCGTGATGTCCTCCTCTCGTATAGATAAATAGTGTCTTTTTGAGTAAATTACCCTAGTTGCTCCTATCAAAAATACTAACGCCATCTAACCCATATCACTCCATCACTTAACATTTTATTTTTCAATTCTTGATAGCTAAAGCTTTATTAAACGTCAATTATGAGATTACTCGTTTCATATTATTTACTAAATCGGTGCCAGAGCCCATACTCTTTAGAAAAAAAAAGAAATTCCCATTTTTTTTCTAATTTCGATACTGATAATGTATCATCCCCAAAAATATGGATTCATTTCAACTAAATGGAACTTATCCGGAAGATTAAGAAAAACCAAACAATACCTACTAATTGAGCCTGGAAAAATAATACACGATAAAATATCAACCACCTTTTTCTTGCCTGAGTTCCAACTCTATGCTAAGTTTTCTGGTTTGTTTGCTGATCCCGTTTATTATCAGGGTTTGTCAACAGGCAATTTCAGCCATCCTCTCCGGGCATGGTATCAACCAGCCTAAGAAACACAAAGCAAACTAATAAAAAGTGGTTATGAATTGGAACAACAGGACAAATTTAACTTAAGAGAGGTTTCCCCTTGAATAAAAAGATTCTTGTCGCCAATCGAGGAGAGATTGCTTTACGAATTATCCGAGCCATACAGGAACTTGGCCATGAAGCGGTAGCAGTCTATGAAACACCGGACAATGAAGCACTGCACATCAGGGTAGCCAATGAGGCTGTCTGGCTTGGTGATGGTCCGCGATCAGACTATCTCAATATTGATAAAGTAATCAAAGCCGCTAAAAAGGTCGGTGCTGAGGCTATCCATCCCGGCTATGGCTTTTTAGCGGAAAATCCGGATTTTGCAAAAGCCTGTGAAGAAAGCAACATTATCTTCATCGGGCCTTCCTCTTCTGTTATAGAATCCCTGGGCAATAAAGTTACTGCTCGCAAAATCATGGAGGAAGCGGGGATTCCTTTGGTACCCGGCACTCCAAATCTGACTCCCGGCGATGCCGGGGCTCAGGAGGCCATAGCATTCGCCACCCAGCACGGTTACCCGGTCATGCTCAAAGCCACAGCCGGGGGTGGTGGGCGTGGCATAAGACGAATCGAAAATGAAGCCCAACTTATAGAAGAAATTCCAGCCGCCAGATCGGAAGCCAAGGCTGCTTTTAACAATGATGCAGTTTATCTCGAAAAAGTCGTACTGAATCCCAAACATATCGAAGTACAGATTTTAGCTGACAAATTCGGCAATACCGTACATCTCGGTTCCAGAGATTGCTCTATCCAGCGCCGTAACCAGAAGCTGGTTGAAATTGCTCCATCTCTTATAGAGGATGAGGAACTGGTTGAGAAAATCTGCACTACAGCTGTCAAGGCAGCCCAGGCAGCTAATTATTTTAATGCCGGCACGGTCGAATTTCTAGTTGATAAGGACTGGAATTTTTATTTCATGGAAATCAATACCAGGGTTCAGGTTGAGCACACGGTTACAGAGATGGTAACTGGAATTGATATAGTGCGTACCCAGATTAAACTGGCTTTTGATAAAAAACTTGTCTTTGAACAGAAAGATATACAGATCCGTGGTTTTGCAATAGAAATGCGGATCAACGCCGAAGACCCTCAAAACAACTTTATGCCGGAAGCCGGAAAAACAGTAACCGTCTATCGTTCCCCCGGCGGCTATGGTGTAAGGTTAGACGGTTTTGTCTACCAAGGTTTCACCATACCGGAAGCCTATGATTCCCTATTAGTAAAGCTAACTGTGCACGGTTTCAGCTGGAACGAAACTGTTGACCGGCTGCGACGATGTCTGACTAACTATGTCATCTCAGGTCCTAAAACTACGATCCCTTTCTATCTGAAGCTTATTGAGGACCCCGATTTCCGCGCCGGCAACTTTAACACTTCATTTCTCGATACCCACACGCACCTTCTGGAGTATGAAGAGCAGTCAACAGAGGTGAATAAGCTCGCCCGACTGATCGCAGAAATTCACTACAAACAGGAAAATCCTTACGCCATTTAATAGTACAAGGCTTAAAGAAATTGAATTACAGAGGATAGCAATATGGAACGAATCGTCCAGGGTATGTCAATTACTGATGTACTAAACACACTCCGAAACGCTGATGGATATTATATCACGAATACCGCCCGCGACCTTTCTCAGTCAGATTTTAAAAACCGAATACTGCTCCATACCGACCTGCTCGCTGCAAAACCAAGAGAAGATGCCGGTTATTTTTCATTGGAAATCACTGGTGGTGCCTCTGTTCATGTTGATATTCTTCGCAAGCAAGTTGACCCCTTCCTTAAGCTGGAACTGCTCAGAGAAAAAATGCCCAACACCATGTTCCAGACCCTATGCCGTGGAGTGAATCTTTTCGGATATCGGCCCTATCCACAGAACGTTATCAGACTGACGGTTCGAGAATTTGCCAATTATGTTGATGTGTGGCGAGTTTTCGACTTTATGAATCACATCCCTAACATGCAGGCAGTATTTGAAGAGGTTCAGAATGCAGGAAAAATTTTAGAGCCCTCAATCTGCTTCTCAACAGGCCCTGAACACACAGATGATTTTTATGTAAAAAAAGTAGGTGAGATTCTGGATGTTACTGGTGAAGACATTCTATTATGCATAAAAAATCATGGTGGGCTTGGCACTCCGAAAAGGATCGGAGAATTGGTGTTGGCTATCAAACAAAAATATCCTGACCTGATAATCCATTATCATGGCCATAATACTGATAGTAATGATGTCGGTAGAATCACCGAAGCGGTATTAAATGGGGCAACCATAGTTGACGCCTCAGACCACTCTTTCACCGGCTACTACGGACCGCCGCCGATCCATTCAGTGCTGTATACCCTTAAAGAGCATGGAAAAAAAGCTGTTGGGATAAATGAAGATGCAGTAATCCAATCTTCTGAAGTTCTCCGACACGAGCGGCAATATTACGAATATTTCGAATCACAGTTTAAAGGATTCTCGCCAACAGTCCAAATCCATAAGCTGCCGGGAGGAGCTATGGGTAGCAGCTTCGAGCAGGCCGTAAAAGGCGGTTTTTTAGATGACATGCCCAAAATTCTTCATGACGAATTACCAAAAGTCCAAATCGAACTGGGCAACTGGTGGAGCGTAACCCCTGGTTCCCAGATACTGTGGACTACTGCGGTAAGCCATGTTGAGAGTGGAGAGAGATATGGTAACCCTTCCGGCGATCTAAAAAACCTGCTGCTTGGCAAATATGGTCCCTTCCCCTTTTACAGGCCTGCCGACTGGATCTATGAAAAAGTTTTTGGCCCCCAATGGCAGGAAATTCTCGATAAAGAAGGTGGTGTCGAAGATATCAAAGATATGGATATTGAAAAAGAAAGGGAAAAACTGACTGAAAGGATTGGAAGAGAGCCAACTGATCAACAATTAGTTACGTATCTTCAACATCCAAATGACGCTGTTGATTTCTTTAAGTTTGAAGAAAAATTCGGCATGGTCTATGTATTACCGCCCAGCATACTCCTCCGGCAGGGTGGGTTTAAACTGGGTGAAAACCTGAAGTTCAAAGATCATGATGGAAAAGATCACATAATTGAAATAGGTCCCCAGCAGAAGAGTGATGATGGCGAGACAAACATTTATCTGAATGTCGATCATCACCAGCGTGTCTATTATTTCCAGGAAGAAGCAAAGGACCAGGCTGGTACCGCGAAGGTACCTCAGCTCAGTAAAAAAGAAATCGCTGATCTGGCAAAGACCGGAGATATCAGAGCCCCATTTGCCGGAAATGTCTGTGAAATAACCGTTGAAGAGGGGCAGGAGGTAAACCCTGGAGACCGGGTTGTCATTCTTGAGGCTATGAAAATGCAGACGCCGGTAATCTGTGAGATCGAAGGTGCGGTAGTAGAGATATTTGTGGAACTAGGTAAAGCAGTTCAGCCGGGCGATAAACTGATTAAAATAGGAGTGGATGAAGATTAACCCGAATTACATCCTTCTGGACTCAATTACCCCTTATTAAAAAAACGGAAATTGATTATCAATTTCCGTTTTTTAGTACCAAAAACATACACCACCCCAAAGGCTAACAACAGCTAAGTTCTTAACCTGGTTGTGACATTGTAGGTAAAACTTTATGGCACAATAAGAACTGAATTTTCTGTGCAGTATGGATTAGGTTGCCGATTCTGATTCTCAGGATCAATACACCACTGACCATCAACTACAAACTGATACTCATATCGTCCTGTTTTCAGTTTCAGCTTTTTCTTCCAAACATTGTCTTTATACTTTCTCATCCGGTGATCTTTAGAATCGCTTTCCCAGTTATTAAAATCACCTGCAACGAAAATTTCCTTCGCACCATCAGCAAAAAATTTAAATTCGGTCGAAGGTATTGTTTTTCTTACCCTCTTAACCGGTTTCTTCTTCGCTGTCACAGCCTTACTTTTTGTTTTGCCAGCCATTCGCTATTCTCCTTACCTTTATGAAATTATTAATGATCTTTGTGTATTCCAAAAATAACTTAACAATTTTTAATTGTCCGCTTAAGACTACTTAATAAGAACACTTAAAATCGATGTCAATTAAAAAAATCAAGAAAAAGTCAATTTATTAAATCCACATTTTTCATCCCATGGCCTTGTTGCCGAAAAACCTGCAATTTCAACCAGATATACTTCCAGAACCAAATACACTTTTGTATTTTTGCGAACACAGGCAGTGAGCGTTTCACCGTGATGCCCCATGGCAGCATGTAAATGAAATTTAGGATCCTCTCCTTCCCAAAAGACACTACCAAACCCAACCGTTTCTCTGGCACCCTGAACATCTGTCCAAACAGGTTCCGGAGGCATTACCGGCTGCTTCGGACCGGTAACCACATCAGCTTCTCGTATACCGCCAAGTATATGGAACCACCCATTGCGAATTTTTTCTTTTATAGTGACCTTCCTCAAACCTTCCAGGAAATCATCACCATCATCAAAACGGAGAGCAAAGACCCTACCAACCTTCCCAGATCTATATTCCATTAATTGTCTCCTTTATATAAAATAAATTGTTGCAGGTTAATCATACTGAAAAAAAAGATACCGGCATCAGATTCAATCATCATCGAGAATTTCTTGTCGTTCCATTCCTGCTTTCAACATACGGAATATTTCACGCGAATATACAATATTACGTGTCATACGGAATATTTCACGCGAATATACAATATTACGTGTTTCCGCAAATTTCCATGCGGCTTTCTGCAATTCTTTCTTGTCCATTTTCGGAAAACGAGTAACAACCTCAAGAACCGATCCGGCATATCCTTGATCAGTAAGTAATTCTGCCAGTGAAGCTCTATAGTTATTTTCCACCGCTTTATCATGAAGAATTAAGGTCTCATTAATAATAGCATCTCTCATACGTTCCAGTTCATGAAACTGAACGTCTTTTTTTAACTTTGATCCACGTTTATCTTCAAGAAAAATCAATAATTCTCTGGATACATCGGGAGACTGTCGCAGCATCTTGGCAATATATTTTATCTGCCTTTTTCTGGCCCCGCTTTTAAGTCGTTTTATTTTAAGTATGTCTTCTTTTATACTCTCTGAGCATGGAAGATTTGCTAAATCTTTACCCGCTAAAGTTACAAGTTCGATTACCAGCTTTTCGATCCCTTTTGACTGCCTCTTTCTTTCTGACTTACTAATAAAGTTTTTCATCTATACCTAATACTCTAGTGCCCAATTCCTTTAAAAGAATTTTTCTTGTTTTTTTGAACAACCCTGCATTATGATCAATATCGGCAAATGGAATCACAATAGAAAACTGAAAATAATTATTCGCAATAGGAATCATTATGACACAACCACAATCTTTTATCATCAATCAACCGACCGCAATTCATTTTGGTGAAAATAGTATTAACGATCTTGGAAAAGTGGTCAACCAGCTTAATGGTAGCAAGGTTTTTCTCGTAATAGACCCAGGTCTTGAACAGGCCGGGCTTTCAGAACGGGTTGTCTCGCCCCTAAAAAAAGCCGATATTGGATATGAAATTTACAGCAATGTGGAACCGGAACCAGGTCTGCGTCTCGCCGATCAAGGTGCCGACTTGGCCCGCTCAACTGGTAGCGATTGTGTAGTAGGTATGGGTGGGGGCTCTGCCCTGGACATAGCAAAAGCAATTAGTATTTTGCTGACCAACGGCGGAAAGGCCGAAGAGTATCTCGGCCTAGGAAAAATTAAAAAACCGGGTGTTCCCAAAATAATGATTCCCACAACAGCAGGAACCGGTGCTGAAGTCACCTTCACTGCGGTGTTTATTAATGAAAAAACAAATTCAAAAGGTGGAATGAACGGGGACCCGCTCTATCCTGATGCCGCATTGCTAGACCCTGCTCTAACTGTAAGCTTACCGCAACATGTAACAGCCGCAACAGGAATTGATGCGTTCACCCATGCACTGGAAGCTTATGTTTCGACACAGTCCCATGGCATATCAGATATGTATGGATTGGAAGCAATCAGTTTAATAAGCCATAATCTCAGACTTGCCTATGCAAACGGCAATAATATTAAGGCCCGTTCTGCAATGCTGTTGGGCAGTCTTCTGGGAGGAAAAGCTCTCGCCATGGCTGGTGTTGGCCTAGTTCACGCAATGGCCTACCCACTTGGTGGCATGTATCATACTCCACACGGGCTTGCAAATGCAGTTCTGTTACCATATGTAATGGAATACAACATAATTGGAAATCCCGAAAAATTTGCTATTGTTGCCGAAATAATGGGCTATGATGTGAAAGGACTTACCGACCGGGAAGCTGCTGAGTTAATGGTTGAGGCAATTCATCAGTTGAATGCAGACATTGGAATACCGGATAATCTCAACGCCCTGAATGTGAAAGCGGATGACATCCCAGATATGGCTAAAATAGCACTAACCGTTACAAGACCGGTAGAAAACAATCCCAGGCAGCCAACCCTGGAGGATGTAATCGATATTTATAATGCGGCTTTCGAATAATAGCTAAAATGACATTCTTGGTAGAGAGAGGCTCCCCCCGCATATCGGGTGGCCTCAGGAGATAAGCGAAGTCTTCGAGCCCCCTAAAAGAGGGCGCTTGAATATTTAAAATTTTTCGATTTTTCCCATTGGCACGCGGCCGATCACCACAGAAGCTGCCGAAAAAAGAGTTTGAGCTGTCTGAGCACCCCGCCAGGGGGTATAAACTCCGGGCATCCGCCTCAGGCGGACAAATGACACGGGTGCCCTTTCTTTTGGTTCGTTTTCTTTGCACCCTAAAGGGCATAAAGGCAAGCTGTCAATCGTCGGCAGGTTCATATGCCGACAAAGAAAATGAACATAAAACTTTTCGTCGGAACGGTAGAACCTATCCGGGTCCACCACCAGAGGTGGTGGGTTTTGTCAAAACTAAACCAAAAAAAGGCCTTATTATCGCACTGTTTATCTAATATGTATACCATATTGATCGTAAGAGCCTGTTGCTTAATCCTCGCCGTTCATTCCTTTTGCATCCTCGTTCATTAGGACAATAATTCTATCCCAAATTCGATCAGCTACTTCTTCCTTCGCCAGCAAAGGCAGTGACTCACTGAATCCTTTTCTATCAATTATAGTAACACGATTGGTAAGCGCCTCAAAGCCACTATCATCTGCGAGAATATCATTAACTGCAATGAGATCGAGATTTTTCTCTTCCAGTTTTTTACGCCCCGCAGACAAATGATCACGGCTCTCCGCAGCAAATCCGATCAATAACGGGCCATGATTACCTGTCTTTTTTCTCCTGCCGAGTTCCTTTAGAATATCTATATTAGACTTGAGAGCCAGGGTAAGAGAAGCATCATCTTTTTTTATTTTATGATCAGATGTTTCTTCAGGTCGAAAATCAGCTACTGCAGCTGCCTTCACGATTATTGTCGCTTGCTCGTACTTTGAAAGAACAGTATCACCCATCTCTGCTGCACTAGTTACATGTATCACTTCAATTCCAGGTGGCGGCAATAAAAAAGTTGGACCTGAAATCAATGAAACCTCTGCTCCACGACGTTTCGCTGTGATTGCCATTGCATACCCCATCCGCCCGGAAGAACGGTTACTCAAAAACCGAGTTGGATCGAGCGCTTCCTGGGTTGGACCGGCAGTGACAACAACTGTTTGTCCTTTCAGATCCTGCGGATATAAATTTGCACAAATCATCTCCTTAGCCTGATCCCACTCAGGTAAACGTCCAGGACCATCTTCACCACATGCCATCAGCCCGCTATCAGGTTCCATAATCTTATAACCAAACTCCTTAAGCCGAGAAATGTTGATTTGGGTGGCCTTATTATTATACATTTGAGAATTCATGGCGGGACATATGAGCACAGGAGCTGCTGTCGCCAAAATTATAACAGACAGCAAATCGTCGGCCAGTCCATGTGCCAGTCTGGCAATTGTATGCGCTGTAGCAGGAGCAACAAGAATCAAATCCTTTTGTCGGGCCAGGGTAATATGTGGTATCTGTTCACTGTTTTGTGCATCAAACATTTTTGAATAAACTTTATTACCGGTGATTGCTGCAAATGTAAGTGGAGACACAAAACGGGTTGCAGCTTCGGTCATTACTACTGTGACGTCTGCACCCTCCTTGCACAAAGAGCTCACCCAGCCAGCAGCCTTAAAAGCGGCAATACTGCCTGTTACGCCAAACAAAATCTTACTATCGGCCAGAACTACTGCCATAGTGACAATTCCATGAAATATTTGATATGAAAAACCTCGGGATAAACCTAGAGACCCTGCTCAAATTAAGCAAAGTCTCTAGAAGTTGGAAGATTGAATATAGCAGTCTAAAGGGAGAAACACGGTATTGCAGCCGATAAATACAGAGCCGTCAATACCAAAGGAAAATAAAACAACAGTAAAAAAGCAGAGCTTAATTTTGCAATAACAGAGATGAACGGATATTTGATCTGATAAGAGATCAATAGCAACATGAAAACTACTGTCTGGGTTCCTTATTTTGAGTATTCATCTATTAACGTATCGTTTCCTCGGCAAACGGGTTAATCCCTTTCCTGCTACTGATATCATCTGATACATATACCCTAACGGTTGTTTTTCCACTTATTTCAGATTCAAAAATTGTAACAGTTGCAGTTTTATGGGGTTTAGCAAAAGCAAGAAGTACATTCTTGTATTTTGCAGAAGCAACAAGCTTCCAACCATTTTTCACCATTGTGCTGGAAAAAAAATCCGCAAGTGAATTGACTTCAACTCTACCGACGAATTTTAATACACCACCAGCGAATGATTCCGTCTTGAGTGCCATACTGCCTTCACGATCCCAATCCAACTCGTTTGGTACTAAAATATCTCTGAAATCATTTGCATGATATGGAATACTTTCCGCGGCAGCTTCATCAATTCCTTCTTCTTCTGAAGACCACATATTCTTACCGCTGCAGCCAACTAACAACACGAGAATACTTGCCAGAGAAAAATAGATTCCCAAATTTTTATTCAGTCTTCCGATCCATGTCATAATATTTACCTCCGCACTTTAGATTCATATTTTGATTTTTAATTGAGTTGGAATTCTACTTTAAAAGCACTTGGTGCTTCAGAAGAAAATGAATAACGTTTCAGAGTCAGGCATTTATTTTAATAAACAATAACATCTCCCATCCTAATTCATATCTCCTTCAGCATAACATCATTGATTGGTTTCCGTTTTTACTTCTGATTTCGGTGAAGGGTGTGTCCTATAGCGATTACTGCCATCAAGTCATAATTTTCT
>CAMYJP010000129.1 GCA_947258675.1 uncultured Desulfobulbaceae bacterium
CATGTCTGGTGTCCCGGGTGCGGAAATGGAATTGTGCTCGGATCCTTGATTCGTGCAATCGACCGTGTTGGATTGGAAAAAGATGATATTGTTTTAGCCTCGGGTATCGGTTGTTCAGGCAGAATGCCTGTATATGTCGACTTCAACACTCTGCATACAACCCATGGAAGAGCACTAACCTTTGCTACCGGCATCAAACTGGCCAATCCTTCCCTCAACGTACTCACTGTAATGGGTGATGGCGATGCAACTGCAATAGGAGGCAACCACTTTATTCACGCAGCCAGAAGAAATATTGATCTTACAGCAATCATAATTAACAATCAGATTTATGGGATGACCGGCGGCCAATTTTCGCCTACGACCCCATACGGTTCTAAGGCAACAACTGCTGAGCACGGACATATCGAACAAGCCTTCTCAATTTCCGAGCTTGCCGTTATTGCAGGAGCCCCTTTTGTGGCTCGGGGCACCATATACCACACAAAACTTCTTGACGCAATTATTGAACAGGCAATTCGCAAAAACGGTTTCAGTGTGATTGAAATACTGTCAAACTGCCACATCCAATACGGACGTCGCAACAAAATGGCTAAAGCTGTCACTATGCTTAAATGGTTTAAAAACCATGCGGTTTTGTTGAAAAAAGCTAATTCTAAACCAAAAAATTTAAGCAAAAATAAATTTACGATTGGCGTGTTGACCGATATCGACAAACCCGAATATACAGAAGAATATGACAAAATCCGTCAAAGGGCAGAATCAAACAGGTAATAATTTGGCTGAATATATATGAAAGATGATCGATATGAAATTCGATTCAGCGGTTCAGGTGGACAAGGTATAATTACTGCCGCAATTATTTTTGCAGAAGCTGCGATGTATGACGGCAGATTTGTCTGCCAAACCCAGAGTTACGGCCCGGAGGCACGGGGAGGGAAAAGCAAGGCTGAAATTGTTATCAGTACTGAAGAAATCGATTATCCGAAAGTAATTCAGCTGGACATGCTGCTGGCAATGAATCAGGAATCCTGTGACACATATTTTTTTGACTTTAAGCCGAATGGCCTGCTTATGGTAGACTCGACTTTCGTGGAACAACTCCCCACCAGCAGAGTGATTTCCATCCCGTTTACGCAAATATCCCGCGATACTTTCGGAACAGATATGGTTGCTAACGTTATTGCTTTAGGTGCTGTCGGACAATTGTGCAATATAGTAACCCTTAAAAGCATGGAAAAAGCCCTTACCACCAGGGTACCGAAGGGTACAAAAACCATTAATCGTAAAGCTTTTCATACCGGAGTGAAAGCAGCCAGTGAAGTAAAGCTGTCTCACTTGCCCCGCTCTATCGCTAGCGAAGATCATGAGGTTTAAATCGATCTAAACTTGTGAAGTTTCCGTGTTAGTACAATTTCCCTTTCCTTCTCAAAAGCGTTAGTATAAAAGTTCCTTTACCAACCATAACATTACAGGTAAATTATATTTTCCAAACCTCATCTTAACATACTCTGTCCCGAAAAATTCATGAGCAAGGATCCACCACAGCTTCCCAGTAATTCTGATTCTCAGTTCAATATCTACCATGAGCTGATGGCCAGGAAAATACGAAAGATACTGCTGGTTTTCAGCCCATATGATGCGTTTATCATGGAACAGGAAGGAAGTCTTACATCCAAGATAGTCTCTGAATATCGCGGGCTGAATTTGAGCCATCCTCCCAGGCTTACGGGAGCCTCGACAACTTCCGAGGCAATTCAATTGGTCAGTGAGAATAGTTTTGATCTAATTATCACCATGCCTCAACTCGGTGACATTGACTGCTTTTCTTTGGGTAAAAAAATAAAAAAGATCAAACCCCATGTGCCTGTTATTCTACTGGCTCATAGCGTTAAAGATATTTGCCCTCTTCACCAGAATTCAGAATTTCATGGTATTGACAGGCAGTTTGTTTGGTCTTCCGATCCTGACTTTCTCATGTCATTGGTCAAAAATGTTGAAGATCATCTCAATGCTGTTCATGATACCAGGAAGGCAATGGTACGGATTCTATTATTAGTGGAAGATTCTCCACTGTATCGCTCAGTATTGCTGCCCATTATATACAAAGAGATTGTCAAACAGACGCAGGCTGTTCTTGACGAAAGCCTTAACCTTGAGCATCGTCTTCTGAAAATGAGAGCCAGACCAAAAATTTTAGTATCAGAGAACTACGAGGATGCTATGCAGCTTTTCCATCGATTCAAGCCTTATATATTCGGCATTCTCTCTGACGTGAGTTTTCCACGCCAAGGAAAGATGGATAAAAAGGCAGGTAAAACCTACATGACCCACATTAGAAAAGAAATACCCGACCTCCCCCTCCTTATGCTCAGCTCAGAGTCGGGTAATCGTCACTTTTCAGAACAAATACCGGCAGCTTTTCTTGACAAGAATTCTCCGGTTCTACGGGCGGATTTGCGTAATTTTTTTATTAACCACCTTGGTTTTGGGGATTTTGTGTTCCGTTTGCCGAACGGGAAAGAAGTGGATAGAGCCAAAACGTTAAGTTCTTTGGAAAAAAAACTTGTCACCATTCCTGACGAGTCTCTTGCTTACCATATCAAGCGCAACCATTTCTCAAACTGGGTAATGGCCCGCTCTGAAGTTACTCTTGCTCACGTGCTCAGAGGTGAAAATCTGGAAAATACTACCGTTGAACACATGAGAGATAAGATAATCTCCACTGTACGCAATGCCCGTAGAATTCAACAAAAAGGCGTTGTCGGTCAATTTTCCTCCAATAATTTTGATCCGGATATCTATGACTTCGTCAAAATCGGTCAAGGATCTCTTGGCGGTAAAGCTTTAGGCCTTTCATTTATGGCAAAAGAACTCAATCGCTCATCATCATTGCATAAAAATTTTCCAAACATCTCAATCAAGATTCCACAAACACTTGTCATCACCACAGACGGTTTTAATTCGTTTATCGCCCATAATGGTTTAAAGAAATATCGAAACTCTCCAAAAAACGATCAAGCAATTGCGAAAGCATTTCTGGATGCAGAAATGCCGGAAAGACTAAAGAAAGATTTAACCGCCTACTTGAAAAAAACCAGGGTTCCCCTCACCATCCGGTCTTCCAGTGTGCTTGAAGACTCGCAATACAAGCCTTACGCCGGATTGTATAAAACTTACATGGTGCCCAATAACAGTGATGATTTAACTCAAAGACTTGAGCAACTGCTTAAAGCGATAAAACTGGTTTATGCCTCTACATTTTATGAAGGGCCAAGCGCCTTTTCAAAAAGCACCTTCCAATCCAATGAAGACAGTATGGCCGTTATAATTCAGCATCTCGTCGGAAGGGAGTATGGTGATTTTTTCTATCCGGCCATATCCGGCACCGCCCAGTCCCATAATTATTATCCGGTTTCCTATATGAAACCCGAAGAGGGTATTGCTCATATTGCCATGGGGTTTGGCAAAACAGTAGTTGAAGGGGAGCAGAACCTGAGATTTTCACCGCATTATCCTAAAATTCTACCCCAATTTTCGTCTGTCGACGATATCCTGACAAATTCACAGCGATATTTTTATTCTTTGCGGACAAAAAACTATCCTCCTTCACTGCATTTCCACGTGAATTCCAACCTTGAAAAACATGAAATAATTGACGCTCCTGATGATTACCCTTTCCAAATGCTTACCAGCACCTATTTTCACAATGAAGACCGTATCAGAGACATACAGGGCAACGGAGCAAAAATCGTGACCTTTGCTCAGATTTTGAAACATAATATATTTCCACTACCATCGCTGTTGTCCGAAATTCTTGCCATTGGCCAAAAAGGTATGGGTTGTGCCATTGAGATTGAATTTGCTGCAGATCTTGCTACTGAAAAACTATCCAATGAATTTTATCTTTTGCAGATACGACCGATGGTTGCCGGTGGAGAA
Source organism: uncultured Desulfobulbaceae bacterium (assembly GCA_947258675.1). Next base: position 3,943 of record CAMYJP010000129.1, read on the forward strand.
TATACTGATGTGGAGATTTCTGAAGATGATATCAGTCACGCTTTTTGTCATTCCGCCAAAGTACTGGGACACGGCAGAAATGATTCTGTCACCGATATTGTCTATGTAAAATCTGCGGATTTTAACCCAAGAGTGACCAAACAAGCAGCAAGCGAAATCGCTAGTATGAATGGTTATCTCATCAAGAAGAAGCGGCCATATCTGCTTATCGGGCCCGGCAGATGGGGCTCAGCAGATCCCTGGCTTGGAATCCCTGTACAATGGCAAGACATTTCCGGCGTTGTTGCTATGGTTGAAGTGCATGGCAAAGACCTCTCGGCAGATCCTTCGCAGGGCACACATTTTTTTCAGAATATCACCGCGCTTGGTATCCAATATTTTACGGCCGATGAAGTTTCTGGCGAGCAATCCAAAATGGAGGATTTTATCAATCTGGAATGGCTTCATTCTCTTCCGGCTAAAAAAGAGACCCAATTTTTGTGCCATATTTCACTGAAAAAACCTATTTTAATTAAGGTTGATGGAAGAAGATCACAGGGGGTAATACTGGCTCAATGATCTGCCATACTGAAGATAAAAATGTGACTGATACTATGCAGTAATATACTTATATCGACAAATAAACCGCTTCACCACAGATAAGCTTAAGATAGAGAACGAAGGGGTATCGGAATTCAGAAATCAGAACATAGGGCCAGAAGAAATCACTTCAGCAGATATCTTTAAAGGCAGTTACTCTTTCTCCTGGATTATCTGTATACACCGATTGGTGATGATTGGCACTGAACACCGGTTTCTGGATTCAATAAAACATATATCCATAACCGATCAAACCATGTTCCATATCAATAAAAAGATACATAGAGGGATCCTATGGATGAAATAATGGAATTAATCGTTACCAAAGACCCTGGGGAAAAACAATTTCATCAGGCAGTCCAGGAGGTTCTGGATTCCGTCCGCCCTGTACTTGAGAGAAATCCTGAATATCGTCAATATGCAGTATTAAAAAGAATTACCGAACCTGAAAGGGTAATCATGTTTCGAGTGCCATGGCTGGACGACGAGGAACAGGTTCAAGTTAATCGCGGTTTCAGGGTAGAAATGAATAGTGCAATAGGCCCCTACAAAGGGGGATTGCGCTTTCACCCTTCAGTTACCTTGGGGATCATGAAATTTCTCGCCTTTGAGCAGGTTTTTAAAAATGCACTGACAACGCTTGCCATGGGGGGCGGGAAAGGAGGATCTGATTTCAACCCCAAAGGGAAAACCGACAATGAAGTTATGCGATTCTGCCAGGCTTTTATGGCCGAACTGTTTCGCCATATCGGTCCGAATACAGATATTCCTGCCGGGGATATTGGTGTTGGAGCCAGGGAAATCGGCTTTCTTTTCGGCATGTATAAAAAATTACGCAACGAATTCACTGGGGTGATTACCGGTAAAAGCCTCAACTGGGGCGGCAGCCTTATTCGACCGGAAGCAACAGGGTATGGTACAGTTTATTTTGCCGCTGAAATGCTGGAAACAAAAAACGACACACTGGAAGGAAAATTATGCCTTGTTTCCGGTTCAGGAAATGTTGCCCAGTTTACTACTGAAAAAATCCTCCATCTGGGAGGGAAAGTTCTAACTCTATCTGACTCTTCAGGTTATATTTTTGATGGCCTAGGAATTGACAAAGTAAAACTTGATTTTGTTAAAATGCTGAAAAATGTTAAACGCGGACGTTTAGAAGAATATGTGGATAGGTATCCTGATGCAGTTTACACCAAATCCGACCCGACTGGAGGCAACAATTCTATTTGGGCACATAAGGCTGACTGTGCCTTCCCATGTGCCACAGAAAATGAACTTAACGGCGAAGATGCGCAAAATCTGATTAATAATGGAATTATATTAGTCAGTGAAGGAGCGAATATGCCTTCAACTCCTGAAGCAATAGATATTTTCCTGGATGCAAAGATTCTTTACGCACCAGGAAAAGCGGCAAATGCTGGAGGAGTTGCAGTTTCCGGACTGGAAATGGCCCAGAACAGTATGCGGCTGAACTGGCCTTTGGAAGAAGTTGATGGACGATTGAAAATTATCATGAAATGTATTCATAAAACCTGCCTTGATTATTCATAAAACCTGCCTTGATTCTGCGGCAGAATATAGTGTTCCCGGAAATTATTTAGCCGGCGCTAATATTGCCGGTTTTGTCAAGGTAGTCAATGCTATGCTGGATCAGGGGCTGGTCTAATAGATCAAAATTAACCTTTCTGGCTTGGAGCATCTGCCAGAATATTCGCACTTTCTGTTTTTTTTTGGAGATTGATTTACAGTTTACGGTTGTCGGTTGCCGGTTAACCAAAGATAGAAATGACAGATAACCTCCCTAATATTCCAGTTTAAATTATCAACCTTACATGGAAGGATTAATTCTTTTAAGACCGTAAACCGGCAACTGTAAACCGTAAATCCCAAAAAAAAACGATCTGTACTACGAATATCTTTCCAAATATCAAATGTTTTTATTAAGTCAAAAAATTGAGTCAGTAATTAAACTTTTGAGAATTAACTGTCGATTATAGTATCACAAGCAAGTTGCAATCAAAAAAAGGACCAAGTCAGAAATTGAATGCAACTTCTTATAAGCTGACAAGTAAGGCTGGTATGAGTAATCATTTTGGGGGAAAAGGCCATGTCATTGTC
>CAMYJP010000130.1 GCA_947258675.1 uncultured Desulfobulbaceae bacterium
AGTTTTGTTTTCATTCTTTGCCCTTTCCAGGGCAGTATCCAATTCACTTTCCCAATGTATACTCTCTGCCATAATTTCACCTCCAGTCTGTATCTTTTAATGAATAATAACTCTCTTTAATAATTAGATAATCATGGTTATGAGATTTGGAAAGTCTCTGACCTGCATAATTCACTATTAGAGATTACCCAAAGAACATGTGTAATAATCCCGAGCAGATGAAGCACTCTGAGCAATGCTCATAAAAAAATCTGATAGAATTTTAAGGTGTTAGGAACGAGAATGGAGGATAGTTATATGAAAAAAAATGGTAATATTTATGAGACGTGTATGCTATGCGGGGGAATGTTTGGTAATTGATTGTACATTGATTTTGTAAGTAAGAGCTTGACCAGCCAGAGGATGATTGAAATCAACTGTAATCTGTTCCCCTTCAACTTCAACGATCATTGCCGGGATTTTATGTTTTTCGTTGTCTTTGTCAATCGTCATGCCAAGGACCATTCCAGGACGCGGAGTTATATCGTCACCAAGAGTTTTTCTGTTAATAACATGGATTAACTCTTTTTTTTTGAGGCCATAGGCATTTTCAGCTTCGAGGCAAATTGTTTTTTGTTCATTTTCTGTCATGCCTATAATTGCCTTTTCGAATCCGGGTAAAACACTTTCACTTCCAACTTGAAATTCTAAAGGACCGCTTTTTTCCGAGGACTCAAATATTTCGTTATTGCTCAGCAAACCTTCATAGGTAACAATAACAACATCATTCATTTCTACTCTTTTCATGTCGATTACTCCTCAAACAAAAAATGTGATAATCTGACTTTGATTATAGTTTGGAAGCCAGAGAGCCCAAATTAATGAAATCAAAAAAAATGAACTATCTGGTAGTTAATAATAATAAACCAAAGATTTCGAGCAGTGGTGTATTAAACCTTAATAGGGAATGTAACTGTAAAAGTATTATTCTGCCAATTTGACGTTTTTAGAGAAAAAAATCTTTAGGAAAGGTAAAAAACGTTTCTTTTAATTCATTAATCGGTCAGAAATATGAACATTTCAGCAAAAAAAAATCAAGTTTTTGAAAAAATATAGAAATGATTCAATTGCCGAGACTTGACAAAGTTTAGCGATAGGCCTAATCTCATGCCTTCTTTTTTATAGGCAAAATCAGAATAAAGTCTATGAGATGTGTTTTGTTATATCCAGATTTTAATGTATGGTGATTGGTTAATTATTTGTGCAGGACAATTAGTTGTGGAACTTATATGCGAAAAATATAATGAAAAGATGGCATCCGGAACTCCATTATGCCGTCATCCTAAAGAATATTGCAAATTCAGAACTTCTTGTATAATTCATTTTTTGGCAGGAGATGAAAATGAAGATGAATCTGGGATGGAAGAAGGGAATGAGAAGATGATAGAGCTTAAATTTGATAAAAAAAGTGGCCTTTTGCCGGCAATTGTTCAGGACTATCAGTCTAATGAGGTTTTAATGCTGGCTTTTATTAATAAGTTAGCTTGGGAAAAAACACTGGAGACAGGAAAGGCCCATTATTGGAGCCGGTCAAGAAATTCATTATGGCTAAAAGGAGAATCATCAAAACATTACCAGGTAATTAAGGATATTCTGGTTGACTGCGACGATGATACTGTTGTTTATAAAGTGGAACAGATTGGTGATGCTGCTTGTCATACTGGGCATCGTAGCTGTTTTTACAGAAGGTTGGTTGACCAGCAATTGAAAGTGGAAGGCGAACGGGTATTTGACCCCGAGGAGGTATATGGAAAATGAATATTTTGAGGTTGGGAATCCCTAAGGGCAGTTTGGAAAAGGCAACGATTGAGTTGTTTAAAAAGTCTGGTTGGCGGATCAAGCTGGCCTCTAGAAGTTATTTCCCCGAGGTGGATGATCCGGATTTAGCCTGTTCAATATGCCGTGCCCAGGAAATGTCGCGATACGTGGAGCAGGGTGTTCTGGATGCTGGAATTACAGGCAAGGATTGGATTCTTGAAAATGATTCAGACGTCGTTTTAGTTGACGAACTTGTTTATTCCAAAGTCAGCAGACGTCCCACCCGTTGGGTCGTTGCTGTACCAAGCGATTCAAATATAAAACGATTAGAGGATCTTGAGGGTAAAAAAGTTGCCACGGAACTTGTTCATCATACGAGAAAATATTTTTCTGAAAAAAATATTAATGTCGATATCGAATTTTCCTGGGGCGCAACTGAAGCTAAAGTTGTTTCCGGACTTGCAGATGCAGTTGTTGAAGTTACCGAAACAGAAAGTACCATAAGAGCGCATGGGTTAAAAATTATCCATGAGATAATGACTTCCAACACGCAGTTCATCGCTAATAAAATTGCCTGGAATGATCCCTGGAAAAAAGAAAAAATTCAGAATATTGTTCTAATGCTCAAAGGTGCATTGCGAGCTGACAAGATTGTCGGTTTAAAAATGAATGTTTCTCAGCAAAAATTAGAGGATGTCATAAAGCTTTTGCCAAGTTTAAATGCACCCACAGTGGCTCCACTGTATCAGACAGATTGGTTTTCTGTAGAAACGGTTATCTCGGAACATGAAGTCCGTGAATTGATCCCGATGCTGATGAAGGCTGGTGCAGAAGGAATAATTGAATATAGTTTGAATAAAGTTATTTGATTTTATTGTCTCATTGGGTGATGCCAAATTGCTCGCGGTATTGTCCCGCCTGCTTCGTGGTGGTTCATTCGAAATACATTGTACATTTTCTTTATGATTTGAGGTCTTGGAGTTGATCGATATTCATGCCAAAATTTTCTGACGTCACCTTCGTTAAAAGTGTATATGCCTTGAATCAACTTCCAGAAGCTGATTTTCCTGAGATTGCCTTTGCTGGAAGATCCAATGTGGGTAAATCAAGTTTAATAAATAGACTGATTAACCGAAAAAATTTAGTCAAGACAAGTTCAAAACCAGGGAAAACCCAAAGTCTTAATTTCTTCCTGGCTGATAATTCCCTGTATTTGGTGGATTTGCCTGGTTATGGGTATGCCAAAGCACCTAAGGAAATTCAGGCCCGTTGGGGTAGACTAATTTCATCCTACCTGGAGAGCAGGAATAATCTTTGTTGTGTTGTCGTAATTTTAGATCTTCGTCATTCATTGAAAACAACAGATTTAAATCTTATTACCTGGCTCAGAGATAGAAGAATCCCCTTTCTGTCTATCTACACAAAACAGGACAAACTCTCCAGAAACGATCGGCTAAAACATGCTGCAAAACTTGACTCAGAGCTTTTGATGTCAAAGCAGGAGAGGGTTTTATTTTCATCCAAAACTGGAGAAGGTAAAGATAAATTGTTATTGCGTCTTGACAGTTTCCTCTGATAGTGGTTAATTACACACCTTTGGGTCGCACGTTTTGTTGATTGAATTTATTCCAGGCAGAGTATATTGCCTTAAATGACATAAAAAGATGCACCTAAAACAAAAGGGGGATGACAAATGATGCCAAACAGTGATTGGCCGTGTTGGGAAATTATGAAATGCAAAGGAACGGAAAACTGCCCGGCGCGCCAACATCCTGACAAATCTTGTTGGGAAATTGCCAGGGAACTTGATGATTACCGTAGTGCGTTTAATATCTGTCAAGATTGTATCGTGTTTATGCTTAAAGAAGGAAATACTAGCTTGACTGAAAAAGAAGTGCAGACAATTGTAGAGCGAAAAGTGTCCTGTGCTCTTGCATAACAGTCATTTCTTATAAGTAGCAAGGCGAAAAATAGTAAAAGCATCCGGTCTTCAATTTTATGATGTAAGACCGGATGCTTTTTTTATGGTTTGTCCCCAGCCGCCACCCCCTGGTGTATTGATTGTCAATAGATCGTTGCTTTCTGCTATAAAATCAATTTTCCCCGGTAGAATCTTTCGTTTCTTTTTGCTGTGCAGGATATTTTGGCCCGGTTGGCCATCATTTCCGCCTGCCAGCCCATATGGTGAACGCTGTTGCCTTTCAGCCAATAATGAAACGTGGGCTCTTTCTAAAAACCGATATGAACGACTGATGCCATCCCCCCCTCTATATAAGCCGATCCCGCCAGACTTTTTTCGTAATCTGTAATGTTCCACTTCGAGAGGAAATGCATATTCAAGTGCCTCGATAGGAGTATTCATGGTATTGGTCATATGGGTATGGATACCGCTTAATCCATCAAGACCAGGTCTTGCTCCCATACCGCCTCCGATTGTTTCATAATAGGCGTATTCTTCGTTTCTTTCGCGCTGCAGGCTGCCTATGGCTAAATTATTCATGCTCCCGCAGCTTGCCGCTGGTATACGATTTGGCAAAGCTCCGGACAGTGCCCCCAAAAGCACATCAACTATTCTTTGTGATGTTTCAACATTACCTGCTGCAACTGGTGCAGGTGGCCTTGCATCAACAATACTACCCTTTCTGGTTATTAGTCGTATGGGACGATAAGAGCCTTGATTTACAAGATGTCCTTCTCCCAGCAGACAGAGAAAAACGTAGGTGGTAGCTGATAAAGTTACTGATTCAACAGCATTAAAAGGTGTGATAATCTGGTCAGCACTCTTGCTGAAATCTGCACGAACGCTACTTCCATTTATAGTCAAATCTATAGATATGGGTATGGGAGCTGATTTCTGACCATCATCATCAAGAAAGTCAGTATAAGAATATCTGCCATCAGGTATGTTGGTGATCTCTTTTCTCATGAGCCTTTCTGCATAATCTTTCAACTGGGATATGATTTTATATAAATGAGCATATCCGAACTTGTTAACCAGTTCTGTAAGTCTTTGCTTGCCGCGTTTTAGAGACGCTATCTGGGCTCGGAGGTCTCCTTGCCTTTCAGTGGGATTTCTTACTTTGTTGAGAAACGTATTTAAAAAAGTTTTGTTCAGTGTACCGCGGGAGAATAAGTAAGTGGGGGGGATCAATACGCCCTCTTCAGAAGGAGAGGTTGTGAATCCCATCGAGCCTGGAGTCTTACCGCCGACATCAGCATGGTGAGCACGGTTGACAACATAAAAAAGAACTTTGCCATCCATATCACACACTGCTTCCATTAAAGTAATATCAGGGAGATGGCTACCCCCTTTGAAAGGGTCGTTCAGAATGAGAATATCGTCAAAGGACAGGGAGTGAGTTGCCAGTGTTTCTTTTACTGTTAAAGGCATGGCGCCAAGATGAACAGGGATGTGCGCTGCCTGTGCAACAAGTTCTCCTCGGGCATCAAAAAAAGCGCATGAGAAGTCTCGTCTTTCCTTGATGTTCGGAGAAAATGAGGATTTTTCCAGAATAATCCCCATTTCATCAGCTATGGACGTAAAAAGTTTATTAAAAACTTCAATTTCTATGATATTGGACATGATCAAAGAGCATGGAGGAAATTATAACTCAATGGTAACTCGATCTTCAGTTTTGTTCTCTTTTAGGGTTTAATAACCAGTGGCTCGAAGTATCATGCTTTCTGCAATGGGGCAATTCCTTTTCATTCTTCACTATTCCTTCTTCATTATTCAATCCTTAATCCGAAAGAGCCGGATTAGGTCTGATCTGACTTGAGAACTGCCAGGAATGCTTTCTGTGGTATATCCACATTGCCGACAGTCTTCATTCGTTTTTTGCCGGCTTTCTGTTTTTCGAGCAGTTTTCTTTTCCTGGTAATATCACCTCCGTAACATTTTGCTGTAACATCTTTGCGAAGAGCTGAAATATTCGTTCTTGCGATAATTGTCGAACCAATTGCTGCCTGAATCGCAATTTTGTACATTTGCCGAGGAATTTCCGTCTTTAAACGCTCACAGGCATTAAGACCCCTTTCTCTTGCTTTACTTTTATGAACAAGTTGAGACAGTGCGTCGACTTGTTCACCATTTACCAGGATGTCTAATTTTACAAGGTCGCTTTCTCGGTAATCGGCCAACTCATAGTCAAATGATCCATATCCCTGGGTAATGGATTTAAGTTTATCATAGAAATCATATATTACTTCCGCTAGCGGCAAATCACAGGAAAACTCAATTCTGCCGGGGGTGGGGTAATAATGCGCACAAGGTCATTAAAACGCCCATATAACGATCAGGGATCAGGATAGTGGCTTTTATATATGGTTCTTCAATTCTGACCGTATTTGCAGGGTCTGGAAAGTAAGCGGGATTATCAACTTCTTGCACCGTGCCATCATGGAGATAAAATTGATATTGGACTGTTGGCACAGTGAGGATGAGCGATAGACCGAACTCCCGTTCCAATCTCTCCTGTACTACCTCCAGATGCAATAAGCCGAGAAAACCACAACGGAAGCCAAATCCTAAAGCAGTGGAAGAGTCTTTGTGAAAGGTAAGTGCTGCATCATTGAGTTTGAGCTTTTCCATTGCCGATGCAAGGTCTTCATAATCTTCAGTGGAGATTGGATAAAGTGAGGAGAAAACTACCTGTTTAATTTCTTTAAATCCTGGTAACGGCTTAGGGCATGGTTTGTCCTTATGTGTAATAGTATCTCCAGGTTTAGTGTCTGCAACAGTTTTAATACCGGCGATGATGTATCCTACTTGTCCTGCTGATAACTGCTTTTGCGGTGTGTTTGTCAGTCTGAATAGTCCCACCTCATCAACTTTATGAGTTGAGCCGTTATGCATGAATTGTATGATATCACCAGATTTTACCGTACCTTCAAAAATGCGGCAGGAAATTATGGTGCCGCGGAATGAGTCATAT
>CAMYJP010000131.1 GCA_947258675.1 uncultured Desulfobulbaceae bacterium
AATTCTTTGCAATACTTTTTAGGTCGTATGAGCAATCTTTATGAAAGCCAAGGCAGGAGATGATCTCCCAGAAGCAAAAAGTTTCCGACGGCTTATGATAGTCCGAAAATATTATCGATTTTATTTAAATCTGCTTGACACCACAAGAAAGGGTATCTACTAGTGAATGAATAAATATTTGATAAATTCTGATCGTGACCGATCCCAAGCGAGGTTAACTTTTATGTTTGTGAGGTAAAAAAAAATGAACAAAAAGACATCATTTTTATTATTAGGTCTTCTCGCGCTTGTTTTGCTGGCGGCTTGTGGTTCTGATAATAAGGACGGAGCTACAGAAAAAAGCACTGCCGGCAAAACCGAGACTAGATATATAACCGTCAAGGGTTCGGACACCATGGTTCATCTGGTCAGTACCTGGGCTGAAATTTTCATGCAGAATCAATCCGGCAGCGAAATTTCGGTGACCGGTGGCGGCTCAGGCACAGGGATCGCGGCGATTATTAACGGCACTACAGATATCTGCGCCGCTTCGCGCAGTATTAAGGAAAAAGAATTGAAACTAGCCATGGGCAGAGGCATAACCCCGGTTGAAATTCCAGTGGCCCGGGATGGAATCGCGGTAATTGTTAACCGCGATAACCAAGTCTCTGAACTTACCATTGCCCAGATCGGTTCCATCTTCTCCGGTGCTGTAACCAACTGGCAGGAGGTCGGCGGCCCTGATCTGCCCATTCTTGTTCTGTCACGTGAATCCAGTTCCGGTACCTTTGTCTTTTTTCAGGAGCATGTATTGAACAAGGCCGATTATACAGCCCATGCCCGCTTTCTGCCGGGAACCAGTGCAGTGGTGCAGTCAGTGACTGCTGATCGCGGAGCCATCGGTTATGTCGGTCTTGGTTTTGCTGCCGAGGGGGGAGAGGGTATCAAGTCCCTGCGAGTCAAAACCTCGCAGGACAGCCCGGCTATCGAATCATCGGAAGCAACCGTCCAATCCGGCACCTACGCCATTGCCCGGCCGCTGTATTTTTACACTAATGGGCCGGCTGTCGGATTGATCAAGGATTTCATTGATTTCTGCCTGGGGTCTGAAGGGCAGAAAATAGTCCGCGAAACAGGTTACGTTCCTGTGAATTAGAGTCGACTATGTGGAAAGATAAGGCTGTACATCTCCTGCTTGCCGGAGCGGCAAGCACCAGTATCCTAATTGTTATTCTGATATTTGTGTTTCTCGGCAAGGAGGCAACGCCGTTTGTCCTTGAGCCTGGCCTGGGGAGTCTTCTGGATATGAAGTGGATACCGGTATCTTTTCAGCAGGAGCATTTCGGTATCCTGCCTTTGATCAGCGGTTCGGTCCTGGTAACCATAATGGCCATGGTTATTACGATTCCTTTTTCTGTCTTGGGGGCCATCTATATTGCGGAAGTGGCCCGTCCAACAGAACGGGAAATATTGAAACCTTTTATAGAAATTCTGGCCAGTATTCCTTCGGTGGTTCTTGGTTTTTTCGGGTTAATTGTGCTGGCTCCTTTGGTCAAGGAGTTCTTCGGGCTGCAGACAGGACTTAATGCATTGACCGGTGCAGTTCTTCTTGCCCTGATGGCGATGCCAACCGTAATTTCCATTTCCGAAGATGCGATCATGAGCGTGCCGGCCTCACACAAAAGCGCCAGCCTTGCTCTGGGTGCCAGCCGACTGCAGACCATCTGGCGGGTTGTCGTGCCGGCCGCCCTTCCCGGGATCATCGCCGCCGTCATGCTGGGAGTCGGCCGCGTGGTGGGTGAGACCATGGCTGTACTGATGGTGACTGGCAATTCGGCGTTAATTACATTTTCTCCACTGGATTCAGTCCGCACCATGACAGCCACCATTGCCGCGGAAATGGGAGAGGTTCCCTTTGGTGGTACCCATTACCAGGCCTTGTTCTGGATCGGCATTGTTCTGCTTTTTGTAACCTTTCTGTTGAATATCCTGGCCCAGCGTGTGCTGAAAAAATATGGGATGATGCAATGAACGGTAAGTTATCCGATTCAATAGTCTATCAGCTGCTCAGGATAGTTACCTACACCATGGTTCTGCTCGTTGGGTATATTCTCTTTGATATTATACGAAACGGCCTACCGGTGATCAGCTGGGAATTTCTTACCGACATGCCCAGGAGAAGCGGAGCCGAAGGTGGTATTCTGCCTGCCATAGCAGGCACCCTGGCCTTGGTGATGGGAACAATCCTGACAGCCTTGCCGGTGGGAATAGGCACTGCTATTTATCTTTCCGAATATGCCCGGCGTACTCGTTTTACGGAAATAATCCGCCTGGCAATAGTCACCCTTGCCGGTGTACCCTCTATTGTTTACGGGTTGTTCGGTCTGGGCCTCTTTGTACTGTTCTTTAATTTCGGAGCTTCCATCTTGGCCGGCAGTCTCACTCTGGCATGCATGGTTTTGCCGACTATTATTGTGGCCAGCGAAGAGGCGCTGCGTGCCGTACCGGTCGGACTGCGCGAGGCAAGCCTTGCCCTGGGCGCCGGCAAGTGGCAAACTATCCGGACCAATGTCCTGCCCTATGCCATGTCCGGGATAATCACCGGCTCCATTCTCGGCATCGGCCGGGCAGCAGGCGAAACAGCTCCTATCCTGTTGACCGTTGCCGCCTTTTATCTGCCAAAACTGCCGAAATCCATATTTGATCAGGTAATGGCCCTGCCGTATCATCTTTACATCCTTGCCACCCAGCACCCGGAGGCTGCCAAGGTGCTGCCCATGCAGTATGGCACCGCCTTCGTTCTCCTGCTTCTGGTTCTGGGTCTCAGTCTGGGTGCGGTTATTATACGAATTCATTTCAGGAAAAAATATCGATGGTAGAAAATCAAAATTCTCAACAGGGCAATAATAAAATTAAAATCAGTACAAACCATCTGAATTTTTATTATGGAAAAGTTCAGGCTTTGTTTGATATCAGCATGGACATATATGCCCGTCAGGTAACGGCATTCATCGGACCCTCCGGATGCGGCAAATCGACTTTTCTGCGCACTATGGACAGGATGAATGACATCATTGACGACACCAGGGTGGAAGGTGAAATAATCATCGATGGTGAAAATATAAACGGTAATGACGTCAACGTCGTGAATCTCCGCAAAAAAGTTGGAATGGTGTTTCAAAAGTCGAATCCGTTTCCAAAATCCATTTTCGAAAATATCGCTTACGGACCAAAAATTCACGGGATGAGAAGCAAAAAGAAATTGATGGAAATCGTTGAAACCAGCCTGAAAGATGCCGGTCTTTGGGAGGAAGTAAAAGACCGCTTGGATGACAACGCCATGGGTCTTTCCGGCGGCCAGCAGCAGCGGCTCTGTATCGCTCGCGCCCTGGCAGTTGGACCGGAAATTCTGCTTATGGACGAGCCCGCCTCAGCACTCGACCCTAAATCAACCACCAGGGTTGAAGACCTGATCGGCGAGCTGCGTGAGACCTATACCATTGTCATCGTGACCCATAACATGCAACAGGCAGCCAGGGTTTCCGATTATACCGCCTTTTTTTACGAGGGCAGCCTGATTGAATATGACCACACAAAAACAATTTTCACCAATCCCGGCAAAAAACAGACGGAAGACTACATCACCGGTCGTTTTGGTTAAATAGTAAAGTTGCCTGAATATTAGTAATCGAATAACGATTAAGGAGTGACGAGTGACGAAGGAAAAAAACGAATTTAACCTTGAGGATCGTCTCATTGATTTTGCCGTTAGAATTATTCAAGCCGCGGAATCGCTACCAAAAACAAAAGCAGGAATATATTAGAAAGAATTTTAGGACTGTGCACTAGAATCGAGGGATTTGATTATGTCCAGACACCTGCAAAAAGACATCGAAGCATTAAAGGCAAGACTTGTTGACATGAGTGGCATGATAGAAGACCGTGTTTACCAGGCTACCATGTCGATTATTAAACGGGATGATGCATTGGCCCAGGCGGTAATCAACGGAGACGATGAAATAGATCAGATGGAAGTCTCCATTGAAGAAGAATGTCTGAAAATGCTGGCCCTCTACCAGCCAGTGGCGGTCGATCTGCGTTTTATCGTTACCGTAATGAAAATAAATAATGATCTCGAACGAGTAGGCGACCTTGCCGTAAACATCGCTGAAAGATCAGCCTTTCTGATGACTCAGGAGAAAATCATCTTTCCATTTGATCTAGAGGAGATGGCAATCAAGGCTGAAGGCATGCTTACCAGAAGTATTGACGCCCTGGTCAATCTTGATGTGAGAGAGGCTTTCCGAATACGGTCCGAAGATGACCAGGTTGATGCCTATAACCGCGAGATGTACGCCCGCATCAAAGATGATCTTTTAAAACAACCGGAAAACATCAACAGTTTATTGCATGCAATATCCATCGGCCGCCACCTGGAAAGAATCGCCGACCACGCCACCAACATTGCCGAAGAGGTTATTTACCTTGTGCAAGCAAGGATAGTTCGGCATAAACCTGAGGTGTTTGAGGAGTAATTACATGATGTTATAGGTTTAGGGTGATCCTGTTTCTTTATATTTTTCCAGCAATTGCAATTCGATGGGCTTGCTCGCTTCTCCAAAATAAATCGTCTGATGTGGAAAAGGAATTTCAATATCATTCTCATCAAAGGCTAGCTTGACTCGGCGGAGATATTCGCGGCCAACCTGCCACTGACTGATGGGCTTAGTTTTTATTCTTCCTTTAATTACCACAGCTGAGTTGTCAAATTTATCAACTCCAAAAATTTCAGGGAGTTCCAGCATAAGGGGCCCTATTGTTTCATCCTGTTTCAGTTCTTCTCCCACCTTTTTCATAACAGCGATGACTTCATCGGTAACTTCCTTGTATGCAACTCCAATATCAAAAATATAGGCCGACCATTCATTCGTGAGATTGCTCAGGGTGGTTATCGTGCCGTTAGGGAAAACATGGACTATTCCACCCAGGTCTCTTAGGACAATGGTACGGAAGTTTATTTTTTCAACCAGGCCGCCGGTGGAGTTGATAATGGCAACGTCACCTACTCTGACCTGATTTTCCAGGATGATGAAAAAACCCGAAATAATATCACGAACCAGATTTTGAGCACCAAAGCCGATGGCCAGTCCGGCAATACCGGCGCTGGCGATTATCGGGCCAACTTCCACTCCGATTTCTTTCAAAAGGACAAGACCGACTGTCACCCATAGGGCTATGAACGCCCCCTGTTTGACAAGCCTGACCAGAGTCTCAACCCTTTTCTGTGATTCAGAGGGTGGTTCTCCAGCGGCAGCACTTTGTTTCAGAAGTCTCTGCTCCAGCCGCTTGAGAATCTTTTGGAGGATTTTCATGCCAAGCCAGGCAAAAAACAGGATAATAGTGATCCGCAGGCATGTGGCAATAATGGACTCCCAACTTATACTTTGCAGGTATTTTTCTATGGTACTCATGAATCCCCCCTTCTTAAGCAGATATTTCTTTAATTTTCATGAAAGTAGAATAGCGAAATGAGTCTAATGGTCGCAGAGAAAAGTTATTCTGTTGAAAATTCCATCTACATTGATGAAATATTACCAAGATAGCGGAATAGTATGTCCTGCCATTTCTGTTGGTTGGCAGTAGCCGGAATTATCCGGTTGATGGGCTCCCGCAGCGGACTTCCTGCGGGAAGTCCGATTCCATATTGTTGTTTGTCGAAAAGGAGATTTAAGACGACAACCTTGTCCCGCATTACATCATTTACCAGGTAGCGCAACATGGGTGCATCGTAAACAACCGCATCAATTTCTCCGGACGTCATGCCCTGCATGGCATCAAGAGGAGATGCATAATGACGAAAAGAGATATGATTCTTGTCAAGATAGGTCGCACTGGTGGAAAGTTTCACGGAACCAACCCTTACCCGCTGAAGATCTTCCGGACTCCTGACAATTGATTGTATCTTACTTAAAGTGAGGGTTGAAGTGATTGCCGCTGTAAAACTAGAAATTATTATTATCGCGGTAAACAAGTCGTCGAAGTAAAAGAAGAGGACTACGACGAGTAGGACTTCTGCTGACCACCAAAAACCCGAACCAACCCCTTGCAATGTGCTGCCGCCAAATTGCTCCTGATTTTTGCGCCTTTCAAAAAACCAGACCAGCAAACCTACTACTAACAGCAATACCGTCAACACAGTTACAATTTTCAAAAAAGCGAAAGAAAAAAAACGATTAAACACTGCCAGCCAGGAACTCTTTTTTTCTGACAAAACAGCAATGCCCAATCCGCTTGTATGGAATGGATGGGTGAAGTCAAAGAGTTTTTCACGCTCGGCAGTGGTGGTAAGTGCGGCAACTGCAGCATCAACGCTTTTTTCCTCTAGGGCTTTGAGCAGGCCCGGAAGATTATATTCCTGAAAGCTGTAATCAAGTTGAAGCTCATCAGCAATAATCTGCCACAGTTCTATGCTGAGACCCTGCCAGTTTCCCGCGGAATTTTTGAAGGAAAAAGGTGGCGCCTCCTTGGTGCCTATCAGAAGCTTCCCGGCAAGCGGACTGCCTGGTTCGTTTGCCTGCATTTCAGCGGTAGCCTTTGTGAACGGCAATAAACAGGAAAAAATTAGAAAAAATAAGAGAACTCTGACACCGTTATCGCTGAAAGTTGACTGTTCTCTAATCCTGTGTGCATTTAATGGGTTAACAGAAATCCTCTTGCGCCTCATTTTTTAATGTTGAATCGTTTTTTTTTATATTCATTGCACTTATTATTTAATTGTCAAGGGTAAAATCTTTCTGTATCAAATTTGTGTAATTTTTTTTTGGTATGCCTGGAGCTATCCTTGGCAAATTTTTTAAACCTGTTTGGCTTTTATCTGCTTGCGCGAAGAATAAAGAATGAATAAGATTTAGCCGTTAAACTAAAATGTTAATGAATTTGAATTTTCCCTTCACCTTTGTAGTCATTCCTTTTGCCGTGGCATAATCTTTTTCGTTAATTATTATTCGGGAGCCAACATGGCAAGATTTCTTAAGAAAAAAAACGCAAGTATAGGTCAGGCGCCAGGATCGCTTATATTTATTGGCACCCAGAAGCTTGATCAGCCTCTTGTGCGGGTGATCGATTACGATAAATCGAGCCTGCAAGAAATGGATATATCAGACCTCGGGCAAAGTGTAAAATTCAAGGAGACTCCCACAGTTACCTGGCTTAACATTTACGGCTTGCATGATACTGAATTTATAAAACAAATCGGGAGCATTTTCGGCCTTCATCCCTTGATCTTAGAAGATATCCTCAATACAGGCCAACGGCCAAAGATGGAGGAATATGACGAGCATCTCTTTTTTGTTCTCAAGATGCTCCGTTTCGACAAGGAAAAGGAAGTTATTATCAGTGAGCAGCTCAGCATGATTCTGGGTGAGAAATTTCTCATCACCTTCCAGGAGCAGCCGGGAGATGTATTTGAACCGGTCAGAGAAAGGATTCGTAAACAGAAGGGCAGGATCAGAGGAACTGGAATTGACTATCTTGCTTATGCTCTGCTGGATACGATTGTTGACAATTATATGGTAATTGTTGAGAGGATAGGCGGAAAAATTGAAGATATCGAGGATGAAATTCTTGCCGATCCAACCTTGGAAGTTCTTGAAAAAATAAACAATTATAAACGGGAAATGAATTATTTAAGAAAGTCGATCCGACCAGCCCGAGAGTTTATTCTCCAATTAGCAAAACTCGACTCTGAACTCATCAGCGAACAGACCACCCCTTTTCTCAAAGACCTTCAGGATCTTATAATCCAGACAACCGAGGTTATCGATACCTACAGGGAAATGCTCTCCGATCATCTGAATATCTACAATACCGGCATCAGTAATAAGTTGAACGAAATAATGAAAATTTTGACAATATTTGCTGCTATTTTTATTCCATTGACTTTTATTGCCGGAATTTACGGAACGAACTTCGAGTATCTACCGGAGTTGCGCTTCAAATACAGTTACTATGTCTTCTGGGGTGTCATGATTCTGGTAGCAGCAATTATGCTCAGATTTTTCAAACGAAAAGGGTGGCTGTAACGGATAAGAAAGGAAGGAAAGTATGAACCGTACTATGGATAAAGGGACATCTTGGTGGGGAAATTACAGCCTGGCGGAAAACAAGTCCATGAATTGGGATATCGGCCCATTGCGTTTGGCGGTGAAACGTCTGGCCCAGGAGTGGCTGGTTTTTCATGAGACCGACGCAGATTGGATTGATGTTGAGGAAACGGAAAGCATTGAGCGGCCGGCCATAGATACGGATTTGACTGCAGCCAAGGGTCGTTTCGTCTTT